>CAYVVK010000536.1:0-4857 GCA_964454855.1 uncultured Phaeodactylibacter sp.
GAGAGCAGGTGCAGGTTCTGCTGCATCAGGGTGTACGTGCCTTTCAGCGACAGGCAGGAGCTGAGCTGGTAGTCGAGCAGCAGGCGGGGTTGCAAGGAATAGTAGGCCGTGCCGGACTGTGCCAGGTGATAGGAAGAAAAGTGCAGGCCCAGGTTGCCCTCCAGCTTGTTTCCCAACTGGAGCTGGTTCTCCATGTAAAGGTTGCTTTCCAGCGCCCGGACGCGGCTTTCGTAGTGATTTTCTACTGTTCCGCCGACAAGAAGCTTTTCCCTGAGATCGAGTGTATTGGGCTGGAAAAAATGGTAGTGCAGGTTCGCCCCGGCAACGATGGTGTGGTTTGGGCTGAGGAAATAATCCAGCTTCGTGCGCAGCGAGAGTTGATCAATAGAAGACCGCAAACGGTTGACGGAAGCACTGGCTATTTCCCCGCTTGTCAGGTTGGTGGCTTCGTTCTCGAAATTGGTCTCATAAAAAAAGCGGGTGTAGGCCAGCTGGGTATTCCCGATCAGCTTAGGGGTATAAATATGCGTCCATTTCAGTGCTGCCATGCTGTTGCCCCATTTGACCTCATTGCGCGCTTTGAACTGAAATTCGGCATCCTGGCCGAGAAAGGGGCTTTCTTCTTCAGTGTTTTGCCGGATGAACAGGCGGTCTCTGCCGGAATAAGCGGTAAAGGTGAGCTTATCGTCGGGAGAAACATGATGCGTGAGCTTGGCGTTGAGGTCATAAATGGTATAGCCGGCCCCAAAGCCTCCGCCGTACTGTAGCCTGGAAAGGAGGCGGGAGAACAAGTCCATAAAACTCCGGCGGCCGGAAAACTGATAGGTGGTTTTTCCATTCTTCAGCGGGCCCTCCAGGTGAACATTACTAGCCAGTGGCCCCAGGGAGAGGGCGCCGTGCTTTTTCCGCCGGTTGCCTTCTTTCATCTGTATGTCCAGCACCGAAGAGAGCCGGCCGCCGTAACGAGCCGGGAACCCTCCCTTGATCAGGGTAACATCCTGTATGGCATTGGCATCGAAGACGGAGATGAACCCACCTATATGGTTGACATTATAGAGCGGAATGCCATCCAGCAGCACCAGGTTCTGGCCGGGGCTGCCTCCTCTCACGTTCAGTGCGCTGTTGCCCTCCCGGCCGCCCTGTACACCGGGCATCAGTTGAAAGGCCCGCAGGACGTCAGCCTCACCGGTGAGGCTCGGAAGAGCCTGAATGGTGGAAACCGGCAGCTTGATGGCGTCTACACCAAAGGCCTTCGAGCCCGCGTCGGAGGTAACTTTCACCTCTTCCAGCAACAGGCCGGGCGACAGTTCGGCGTCGAGCCGTACCTGGCCCGAGGCCTTAACCGCCCGTCAAAAGTTTTGCCAAAGGTGTAGCGCGCATCCTTTACTACAGGAAGAAAGGGGATGCTGTCCATTGCCGAAACAGCGGTGAAACCGGGGGCGGAAACAATGATCTTGTTGGGCAGATAAGCCGAGGGGGTACGGGAGGCCCGGTAGTTGCCATTGCCGATATACGGTAAGGTTTCCACCTGTTCCTCCCCCTCCCACCATTCCACCTGTGCATTTTCTATAAAGACAAACCCGTCGTCCAGTATGCCCGCCACCTGGCTGACATTTACCTGCAACAGGCTATCCGGAGAAAAAAGGGCGTTTACCACCAGCGCATTGCCTGTAGCGGAGGGGCGGAGGCCGATCTCTTTGATGCAGCTGTGGGTGAGGGTAGCGATCAGGAGAAGGGGGAAAAATTGGGTGGTTCTGGTTTTCATATTCGGTATGTTCTGAAAAAAAAACGCAGCAAGCCCTGATCTGATTTTAAGATGCCGTGCAAATCAGGGCCGGTATGGCATGAATTTTTCAAACCGGACTCTGATTCGCACGAATTACTCGAAGAAGTAAATGGCCCACCTACTTTCTGCCCGAAGCGTATTTAGTTAACTTATTCAAGTCATACCCGGTCCTTTCCAGTTCCTTGGTGGGGTACTGAAAATTAGCATTGATGTAGTCGATGTTTTTCTGGTACCTGCTCATTGCAGCATGCGCTATTTTCTCGTTGCTCCATACGCCCTTCAGCTTTTCCAGGCTCATCAGGAAAATGTCGATATTGTTGATCCTCTTGGCCTGTAATTGCTGGTTGACGTAGAACGCAATGGTTTCCGGATCCGCCTGTTCAAGCATTTTAAATTGCTCGATCAAATGCCAGAATGCAGCATTTTTCAGGTTCTCAAAGTAATCTTCATTGTGATGCTTAATTAGTACCTCGTTCCTGTAGTAGGAATCCAGTTCTTTCCAGCTGTGATCTTCGGGATGTAAAACAATATCGTGCAATCCTATGTCTGAAGGTATCTGCCCAACGGCTCTTGCGGAAGCCTGTGGGCCGGCATCCTCGGTTTTAAACGGCCTCTCTTTGTTGCAGGATAGGAACAAAACCGGAATCAGGGTGAGGAGGAGGAGGTGTTTCATAGTTATAATAGTTTTAAAATGGTTAAGAATCATGGTCGTTACAGCAATCATCTTGTGCAGATTGTGCAGTAACCTGAGTCGTTGTATCCAGTGCCCATACACCCGGTTCTTCTTCAACGTACGTATAATTAAACCCTGTTCCTGTGACAGAGCCTGTACAACAAGTACCGGACTGTACAATAGGGAAAGAACAAACAGGCGAACGGTTCAAGCATGCCTTCTGGCTGCTAAAAAAAGTAGTGGCGAAGGCATGTTCTTCTACTTTCCCTGTAGTGTTTTATCGAAGTGAAGTTTGGGTATGAATAGCAATGTAAAAAAAAACAGATACCAGTCAATAGGCAGCGTAATATTTCATGAAAAAAAGATGGTGGGTTCCTGAATACAGGGTGGTTCGGGCTTGTGTAAAAAAGCTTAAATTCAAGTATTGATAAAAACAATATTGTGTAAACATTTCTTTGATAATGGTAAATATATTTCAAATTCTCCAAACAGCCTCCTACACTGATCGCTTCGGCGGCCGGGGAAAGCTTGGAGGTACCTTTTTACACAACCCCACGGACGTTTTCCTTAAAGTAACAAAGTAGAATTAACCGTCTCGCCACAAAAAGCCCCGCCCATTGAAAACTTTCCCTTTTCGTTTCGGTTAGGTTGCTGATAAAAACAACTTGTACCAATGAGGATGGGGAGACGGTAAAGGTTTTTCCGACTTCCCATTTCCGACTTCCCATTTCCGACTTCCGACTTCAAAACATGCCCAACCTACTCCTCCTACACGGCAACGGCGGCGCCAGCACCCGCTTCAGCCCCTTTCTCCGCCTCCTTCGCGAAAGGGGGCCGGAGAAGGTAAATGCCGTTATCCCCAGGCTGCCCGGCTTCGAAGGCCGGCCCCTGCCGGAGGGAAATAGCTGGGAACCCTTCATCCGTGCCCTGCAGGAGGCCATTCAGGGGCGGGAAGAAGAAGAATGGGTGCTCTACGGCCACGGCATTGGCGGCAGCCTGCTGCTGGAATGGGCCAGCCGCGGCTATCCACTGGCCGATGGCCAAAGCCTGGATCCCCAAAGCGTCATTTTGCACGGCATAATAGGAGCTTCCCTGGAGCACCGCTTTTTCCCCAAGCTGATGCAGCCCATGGCTGTCAGGCGGTTAATACAGGGCCTCGTAGCCACTCCCCTGCTACAGCCCCTTTGGGAAAAGCGCCTTTTTCAGTCGCCGGAGGCCATTCCCGCCGAACTGCGGCGGCAATTCTTCCGGGATTACAGAACCTGCGCCGCTTTTCCGTTGTTTTTTGATTTAATTACCCCCCATTGGTACCGGCAGGTGCAGCGAAAGCTCGCACAGGAACGTTTCCATTTTATCTGGGGCAATGAGGAACGGGTTGTGGCCTCCAGGTTTTTAAAATACTGGAAACGCGATTTCCCCCATTCCCATTTTGATATTGTGGAAGGATGGGACCACTTTCCCATGCTGGATCAGCCCGAAGCCTTCTACAAAAAGATCATCCAACTTATCTGACACAATACCGGACGGCACGGCCATGAGCAAGCGGCAGCAACTGGAAAAGATCAAAGAGTGGCAGCTCCCTGCGCCCCGTTTTACGGCGGTGAGCTATGAAGACTTTCAGAAGGGAGCTTTTGAGATCGGCAAGCTGCGCTTTCCGGTGGCTGTGCGCTCTTCTTATGCCGATGAGGATGGAGATCACCAAAGCATGGCCGGCCAATTCAAAACCGTTCTGCACGTAGAGCGGGGGGAACTGGAAGAAGCCCTGGAAGCCGTTTTCAACAGTTACCCCAAGCCCGAAGGCAGTGAAGTACTGGTACAGGAAATGGCCTATCCCGAATTCAGCGGCGTGCTGTTCGCCTTTCGGGGAGGCGCCTGGAAACTAGAGCTGATCGAAGGGCAGGGTGATGCCCTGATGAGTGGGCGGAAAGAGCCCGAAACGATCTTGCTGCCCCGCTTCCAGCGTACGGACGCCTGGGCGGCGGCGGTACTTTCCTTTTGGCAAGGGTTCCCCGGCAAACCCCGCAGCCTGAACCGCGCATTGATCTGGCTATCCTATTACACGCAGGTGCTTTTAGAACGCATGGGCCCGGAATACGGGCTCGACATTGAGTTCTGCGTACGCCGGGGCCGTCTCCTGCTGTTGCGGGCTCGCCCGGTCACCACGCCTGAAGAAGCCGAAGAAGTGCTTACTTCCGCCAACCATAAAGAGATTCTTCCTCCCGAGCCTTCCCCCCTGATGACAGCAGTGATCAGCAGTGCCGGCTACGAACTCTTCAACTACTACCGCGAGCTGGACCCCAGCCTGCCCCGGCGGGCCTTCCTGCGCGAAGCCGCCGGCATGCCCTGACTAGAAGGCTGCCTGCCATGTTTGAGGCTGTGGCGGCATTAAGGCTTTGCC
>CAYVVK010000537.1:0-4854 GCA_964454855.1 uncultured Phaeodactylibacter sp.
TGGCCGCAACCAGCGTCTCCGTGCCCGTAGGGTTACTCTCGTCGTAAACCGTGCCCCCTACCGTCACGCTATAGCCATCCCCTTCGCAGCCGTTATAGGTTTCCGTACCGGAGGAGGTGGGTTTTACCGTAATTATAAAGGTACAGCTGTTTTCACATCCCGTAACAGGGTCGACATAGGTGTATGTAACCGTATGCATACCAAGACCAGCAGCAGCAGGATCGAAATTGCCTTCCGACACACCAGTACCGCTATATGTACCACCGGTAGGCGTCGCGCCGCTAAGTGCAAAGGGAGATAAATCAATACATACCGCAAAATCAGTTGGGCAACTTACCACCGGCAATGCCGCCCCATCCGACACCGTCGTCATGCCCATCGCCGTGCAGTTTGTAGTCAAGGAAGTCAAGGTGATGACGAAGGTACCGGCCGGCAGGCCGGTAATGGTATAAGGTAGCGTAACGCCTGTGACACTACCACTATTTCCATTCATGTCATCCCAACTAAGGTTGTACTGTCCAGTGGCGGATTCTGCATCCACTTCAATGGAGCCGTCATTCCCGCCAAAGCAAGTAGGCGCATCAGGCCAGAGAATGAGATCAGGCGCATCGGGATCGCTGAACATGACCATCATGAACGACTCACAGTCGTTGGCATCCTTCACCGTGATCTCATAGCATCCGGCCGACAACCCATTGATGGTATAAGGAGAGGATACATCAGTATCGCTACCATCATTTGCATCTGGCCCATCCCAAAATACACTGTAGGGAGGCGTGCCCCCGGTGATGGTAAGTTCTATGCTGCCGTCTGTACCCCCACAAGTAGTGGGATCGGTTCTCAAATAAGAAAAGGACAGCTCCGGCGGTTCGGTAATGGTTGTCATATCCGAAGCCATACACTGGTTGGCGGCGGTCACATCCACCGCATACATGCCGGCGGGCAAGCCGGTGATGGTATACGGCGAACTTTGGCCGCTGACGCTTCCATCGTTATCGATGCCCGGGCCATCCCAAGAGATGGTGTAAGGGCCGGGACTGCCAGACAAGGTTACCTTGATGCTGCCATTGGATTCTTCGAAGCAGTCCGGAGAGGCCGGTTCCAGCGTGATCTGGGGGGAGGACGGGTCATTCAGCATGGCCATCAGATCCGTAAGGCAGCCACTTATACTCGTGACGGTGATCTTGTAATGCCCGGCAGGCAGGTTGGATATGGTGAAGGGAGAAGACTGGCCGGTGGCCATACCGTCATTGGCACCCGGGCCGTTCCAGCTTATGTCATAGGGGCCGGTGCCGCCACTGATCGTCAGTTCGATATTTCCATCCGTACCGCCACAGGTAGACGGATCGTTTTCCACCTTCGTGACCATAGGGCCAGTAGGCGTATTGACACACTGGCAGGTTATATTGTCAAAGCTGTCGTCCGTACAGGCGTCCTGGTCGTCGCAGCTCGGGGACTGGCATACGGGGCCGCAGACCTCGGCCGTCGTATAGCCAAGGGGCGGGTTGGATTGAAAGGAGCCCGACTTGGACACAAAAGTGATTGTCCCCACATCATAAGCGCCTTTGAGGGTAAAGGATACGGTGCGCATTTCCCCACTGCTGAAGCTATCGTCAAATTTGACGCCGCAGTAAGGAGTGGAGCCGTCCTCGCCCACAATAACGGTAGAGTTTGCAGGAGTGAAAATGAACATATCATTATCGTCTTTCGCCAGGTCACCACTGTCATTCAGGCACTCCACGCAATCTAAGCTGCCAAAGAGGATATGGCTAATTGCAGGCCCCTGCGCCCCATCCGTAATTTTATAGGTCCAAGTGGAGGTACAGCCGTCGGGGCCGTTATTGTAGGTAACGCCGAGGAATTCGACCTTGTCGCCGTCGCTGGTGAAGGCCACCTCATCACACTGCGCACCCGCCAGGGCGGGCAGCAGCAGTAAAAATAAAGCGAAGGATATGCCATAGCAAAACAGGGCTTTCAGAGGGCCGGCAATAGCGGCCACATAGTTCATACTTGGCTGAAGAAATTCAGAGTAGATGTTCTTTTTCATGAGAAACGATTTGCAAAAGGGAGCAATGACTTGTTATTATTTTGGCCGTAATATTTGTTTGATCTTAAGTTAGCAACTTACTCATGCTGCTTCGATAGCTAATCCCGAAAGTTCTTTACTGCCAAGCATTTGCAGCAGGTTATTGCATTGCTGAATTATTGAGCGTAGCGAACCCTACTTCAATACAAAACAATTTGGACACTATTCGCATTGTCAGCATCCAGGCACTCAATACTATTACACTACAGCGTAGTGCTGTTGGAAATACAAGCAGGCTAAAAGATGGCTTATACAAGCAGCTCGGGGAGAAAAATCATTTCGTATGGAACATAGGAATAGCATACAGAAATGAGGCGGCCTCATTTCTAATTCGTTTTTGGTTGTAATTTGCCCGAGTTACAGGCTCAACGCTACGATGGGCTATCACGAAACCAAAGTTTAGCGATAGACACAAGGCAGTGATTGAACCCTCTAAAACAGCTTGCGTTCAGGCCAAGCCCGAATACAATACAATTTTAGCATTACGTATTTGGGAGAAAATTTAAGTGTGGGATGAAAACGCTAAAAAAAGGAAAAAACAATATATAATCAATTATTGACTCAAAAATATACTTTTTTTTCATTTTGTCCAAACTAATGCCTTAAGTAAAAAAATAATTTTTCAACACTCTGGAAATCAAAACAATAGCTTCAATAAAAAAGCTTTGCATTTTTATATGCAAAGCTTTTCCAGTGAAAAGGGGCGGCCTACAAGGCTACAGTCACCCCCAGCAGAAAGTTCCTCCCCGCCTGCGGGAAGTATCCCTGATCCAGAGCGGTAACGCCATCAAAAAGATAGCGGTACGACCAGGCGTTGGTTTCAAACTGCGCGTCGAAGAGGTTGCGGGCCAGCAAAGTCAATGTCACTTCTTTGGCAAAGGCCGGGCGGAAAGTATAGCGGATGCGAAGGTCACTGAAGGAATAGGGGCCGATCACATTGTTCTCATCCGAAGTATTGTCGATGTACTGCTTGCTCACGTATTTCGTCAGCAGCGTGAATACCGCATCGTGTTTGACACTGCGGCGCATGATCTCGTAGCTGAGGTTGCCCCCGGCGATGATCTCCGGAGAGAAAGACAGGTCCGTATTCTCGTGCTCAACGGCTTCTTGGCCCAGCCAGTTGAAGTTCTCGTCGTACACATCCACAAATTCGGTGAAGGAATCCACTTTATTTCTGGAGAACGTAGCGTTCGCATCCAGGCGGAGGCCTTCCGCCAGTTGCAGGCCGCCCACCAGTTCAAGGCCGAGGCGGTAGCTTCTGTCGATGTTGATGCGGGTATATTCGCCCACATCGTTGATCTCGCCGTTGAGCGCCAGCTGGTCGCGGTAGAGCATATAGTAAACATTGGCGCCCAGGGCGGCTTTTTGCCAGCGGTATTCGTAGCCCGCTTCCGAATTGTAGAGCGTTTCCGGCTCGGGCCGGCTGTCGGCGGTGGAGCTGACGTAATCGTTGCGGTTGGGCTCGCGGTTAGCCACGGCGAAGGAGGCGTAGGCGTTGGAGTTGTCATTGATCTGGTAGTATAGCCCGGCCTTGGGGTTGAAGAAGTTGAGATCGACGGTTTGCCCGACGTTCTCCCCCTGCCGGTTGAAGCCCAGGAAATCGTAGCCGACGCGGCGGTACTGCAGGTCGAGATAGGCGTGCAGGCCGGGGTAGAGTTCATAGTTGGCCTTGGCGTACACGTTGAAGTCACTCTTGCGGGCGTCATTCTCATAGTAACGCTCGTCCTTCTCACTGTTGCTGGCGAACTCTGCCCAGATGACCTCGCCGAAGTGCAGCCCTTCGTAGATACTATAGGCGCCGCCCAGAGTGAAGTCCAGCCGGCGGGACGGGCTGAGGTAGTTCAGCGCATAGGTGCCGCCGTAGAAGTCGTTGTCCAGCCAGAGGCGCCGGATGAGGTCGGTGGTGCTGATCACCTCTCCGCCCATGCCGATGTTCTCCAGGCCGTAATCCGCCAGTTGCTGATCCGCCTTATACTGTTCGAAGAATCCCTTGCCCCGGGTGTAATGGCCAGCCAGGTTGAGGTTCCAGTTCGGGTGGAGCTGGTTGTTGTACAGAAGCTGGTAGTGGGTTTGCTGGTAGTTGTCCACTTCGTCGTCGTAGGGCTCGCCCTCCTTTTCCATTCCGGAAGGGTTGAAGGTGCGGGTGTCCTCCTCATCCAGCAGGCCAGGCGGCACACCGTACCAGGCCTGGTAGGTGACCTCATGCCCGGAGAAGGTAATGAAGCGCAGGCTGCTCTTCTCGCCCATGTAGGCGCCGGAGAGGTAGTAAGACTCCAGGTCAGCCCGGGCGCGGTCGATGTAGCCGTCGGAGGTGATGCGCGACAGGCGCCCGTCGATGGTGAACTTGTCCTTGATCAGGCCGGTGCCGAACTGTATGTTACCCTTCAGGGTATTGAAGGAGCCTGCCGTAGCGTTGAACTCGGCGTGGGGTTCGGGCCTGAGTTCTGCGGTATTCAGGTTGATGGTGGCGCCAAAAGCGCCGGCGCCGTTGGTGGAAGAGCCGACGCCCCGCTGTATCTGCACATCGGAAACGGAGGAGGAAAAGTCGGGCATGTTCACCCAGAAGACGCCCTGCGATTCGGCATCGTTCAGGGGAATGCCGTTGATGGTCACGTTGATGCGCGTGGGGTCGGTGCCGCGGATGCGAATGCCGGTGTAGCCGATGCCTGTGCCCGCATCGGAGGTGACCACTGCCGAGGGCGTCCAGCGCAGCAGGAAGGGCACGTCCTGGCCGAGGTTTCCCTTGTCGATCTCTTCATCGGTGAGGG
>CAYVVK010000538.1:0-4843 GCA_964454855.1 uncultured Phaeodactylibacter sp.
AAGCTTCAGAAGTATAAACTATATGCCATGATTCTGAATTACCGGAATGGATGAAGTTGCAGTACAAAGGAAACTATTTCGCCCCTTCTTAGGCTGATTAATTGGTTATGACTTGTGTTGTCTAATTATTTTATTTCTTAAATTGTAAAAAACAATTATTGCCTTATGGCTCGCGATTTTTATCACAACCACATGAAAGCAGCATTGGAAGCTGACGGATGGAGGATCACCCACGACCCCTATGAAATGACGGTTGACACTATAGGCTATGAAATTGACCTGGGCGCCGAGCCACTTATTGCTGCGGAAAAAGGAGGAGAGAAAATTGCGGTCGAGATCAAAAGTTTCACAGGCCCTTCCACTATCACTGAATTTCACAGGGCAGTTGGCCAGTTCAACGATTATTTTGTTGCAATGGAGATGGTGGAACCGGAACGAGTGCTTTATCTGGCTGTTCCGGAAGGTGTTTATCGGAGCTTTTTTCAAAAGCCAGTCATTCAGAGATCGATAGAACGCATCGGAGGCAAAATAATCGTATACGACCCCGAAAAACAAAAAATTGTGTCATGGATAAAGTAAAAAAATATCAGGAAATAATAATTGAGTATCTAAATAATTATGCTCAGCATTCCCGCCCCGTCAACCTGCCGGATGTCGAAACCAAAGTAGTGGCCGACCGGGAAAACAACAGTTTCCAATTGCTGCGCATCGGCTGGCAGGGCAATCAGTACGTCTTTGCCATTGTATTCCATTTTGATATCAAAAACGGAAAAGTCTGGTTCCAGATCAATAACACCGAGCGCGAAGTGGTGGACGAACTTATGGAGATGGGCGTCAGCCGGGAAGATATCGTGCTTGGCTTCCAGCCGCCTTATGCCCGGCCACATACGGGGTTTGCGGTGGGGTAGAAGTGGGAGCAAACAACCCTTTAGTCGCCTGCTCATTGGGCAAATGTACTTGAAATGAACTTACCTTAGCATCACCGCCCCACCAACCATCCACTCGCCCACCCGTAAACAATAATAATACAGGCCCGCCGCCACCGCATCCGGCCGCTGCCAGTCGATCCGTTGCTCTCCCGCAGGCAGATTCTCACCGGCCAGTACTTGCACGGGCTGGCCTAAGGGGTTATACAGGCTGAGTTGCACCCGCGCCGCTTCCGGCAGCTCGAAGGCGAAGGTGAGCTGAGCGACCGCCGGGTTGGGATAGGCGCGTAGGTTTATTTCAGAAGGTTTCAGGTACTCTCTGGTGCTCGTCAGCGTATGCCGGTTGAAGAAATTCCAGATCTCGGCGCTGGCGTTGATGTCGCGGTTGACGGGGCCGGCAATCCCAAAGCCCGGAGGAAGCGGGCCGCCGCCTGGCCACTAATGGCCGCCGCCGTCTATCCGGTAGAGCCACACTTCCGAACCGCTGTCACAATCGGTGTAAAGGAATCCCGTTACGGTTGATTGATCTGAAGGGTCCATGTCCTCGAAGGATACCTCGGTAACCGCTGAAGAGCAGTTGTTGTGACCCCGCCAATAATCCACGGTCCCCTGGGCGCCGAGAAAGAAAGGGCCTCCGTCAGGAGACGATATATTGTCGTCGGTGCCGTAAATGAGCAATACCGGAAGAGGAGAAGCCGGTTCACAGGGAATGCTGGGATTGCCTTCCGTCCTGGCCTGAGACCCTGATACTGTAGCTATTGCTGCAAACCGGCCGGAGAGGGTACAGGCCAGCATATAAGTCATCCCACCGCCCATAGAATTGCCGACAGCAAAAATGCGGGAGTTGTCCACACTATATTCAAGGCTGATCTGATCAATCATTTGTTCCAGAAAAGCGACATCGTCATTGTCCGAAAATAAGCCGCCCAGATTCCAGCCGTTTCCCTGCGTCGGCAATGGAATATCAGGGTCCAGAAAGCCGGTCACATCCACCATCTCCCCGTTTGGGTAGGCGATCAGAAAATGAGCGGTATCCGCTACCGGGTTCATCCTGGAAATTAACGCCTGGCCGTAGCCATCCCCGGTGTAACCGTGCAGGTTGAGCACCAGCGGCCATTCCTCACTACCGTCGTATGCCGCCGGAACATACAACAGGTACTCCCGCTCCTGGCCGTCTACGATGATGGTTTTTTCCAGCAGCTGCGGTTGCCGGGGCAGCGAATGCTGTTGAAAGAAATCCCAAATTTCATTGCTGGCATCAATATCGCGGTTGACATTACCGACTGAGAGCCCGGGCGGGGGAGCAGCGCCACCTGGCCACCAATGGCCCCCATTTTCTATTTTGTAGAATAGGACTTCCCCGCTTTGTTCACTTCCATCCTGGGAAGTGTAGGTGTTACAGTTGGAAAAAGTGAAAAGTTGTACCGTGGAATTGTCCTCTGTATTGATGTTCTCAAAATCAGTAATTGTGGAATCCAGGGTACATCCATTATTATCGAGCCAAAATCGCACTTCTTCTCTAACCGGAGGGAAATCAAAACCACTGTTAGGAGATACACCGCCTTCGAAGGAGATAACCGGGTCAGCTGTTCCATGCATAAACAGAATAGGTAAGGGGCGATTTGTTTCGCATGTCCCCATGAATTCTGAGGGGCGCGGGCCGGCAACAGAGGCTACCGCTGTAATTTTATCAGACAATTCGCAGGCCAGGGCGGCGCTCATATATCCACCGTTAGACAAGCCCGTGGAATATACTCTTGACAGGTCCACCTCATACTCGGCGGCAATGGAATCGATCAACAAACTGATGAATTGTACATCATCTACCAGATCGGGGTTCACCGTCACATTCCATTCAAACCCGGGAAAGCCAGGCACTGGTATTGCTCCCTGTGGATAGACTACCAGAAAACCTTCGTTGTCCGCAACGGAATTCATACCCGTCCAGTCCATGTGAAATTGGTGGATGCCTCCCCGGCCATGCAGGTTGAGCACCAGCGGCCAGTCTTCGCTGCCGTCGTAAGCGGCGGGCACATACAGCAGGTACTCCCGCTCCTGGCCATACACGGTGATGGTTTTTTCGAGCAGATCCTGGCCCGAAGTGGAAAAGGAGAACAATAAAAAGAAAAGGATCGGATAAAAGGTAGATGGGTGTCTCATGACAACAGGTTTTAAAAGTGAGAGAATGCTTAGCAAAAAAGGATAAGCGCAATGTCGGAAAGAAGGGGGTAAGCCGTTGGGAATATTGTTACCAAGTCATGGAATATTGTAACATCGTGCGACAACGTCCAGGTTTAAGAACCTATCCAGGGGGGGGCGAAGGGAAGGTTCTCAAACCTGGGCTGCCGGTTTCGCCCGTCCACAGCTTTAGTGTAGGCGGGATCGCGAGCTTGTAATGGCGTCTGGAATTCACTTTGGTTGGGGAAAGCAAGTTATGATGTTTTTTTTTGACATTCGGGTACTTGCAATTGACAAGGGAATCATTTAGCTTTATTTAATTAAGTTCGTGATGACTAATGGCCAAAGACAAATTTCGCGAAGAAGTCAAGTCGGCGCTGCAGAGTGAAGGATGGAGGATTACAGAAGATCCTCTGAAAAGATCAAATCATGGATAAAGTAACAAAATATCAGCAATTCATTCTTCAGATCCTGACAGAATATACTAAAGTAAAATATGCAAATCTCAAAGCGGAAAACCAGCTGATTGCTGACAAGGAAAACCATCGTTATCAGATAGTTACGATTGGCTGGGAAGGCAACAAATTTATTCACGATTGCCCGATACATATGGATATCATCAATGGTAAGGTCTGGATACAGCGCAATATGACAGAGATCGACCTCGGCTTGAGACTAACGGAAATGGGGGTACCGAAATCGGACATTGTATTGGGATTCCTATCGCCTAAAACGCGAGAATATTCTGACTATGCAGTGGCATAAGTTGGCCTGAGCGATAGTTGATAATCCAGAGTTGTCAGCTCACTTCACCTGGCGAGAGAAAGTCAGCAGGCTACGGGCATGCCTTCCCATGGAGCTATGGCAGCCGGGGAAAGTTGTCAGCTGAAAACTACACCTCACTCGGCGGCCTGCCATACATCTCCACAAATAGCTTCGAAAAGTACCCCGGGTCTTTATACCCCACCCGGTAGGCCACTTCCGAAACATTCAGCCCGCCCGCCTTCAGCAACTTGTACCCCTCCTGCAGGCGCACCTGGCGCATGAAATGAGAGGTGGGTTTGCCGGTCAGCGCTTTGAGCTTGCGGTGCAGGTGCACCCGGCTCATAGCCAGCTCTGAACTGAGCTCCTCTATGCCAAAGGTATCGTCGTCCAGTTTGTCCAGCAGGAGTTTCTTTACCTTCAGCACAAAGGCGTCCTCCTTTTGGGTGGCAGGCTCGGGCTGAAATCCCGGCTGGTTGTAGCGTTCCTGCAATTTTCGCCGCAACTCGATCAGCTTGCGTAGGCGCACCTCCAGCTCTTCTCTTTGGAAAGGCTTGGCCAGGTAAGCATCCGCCCCATACTCCAGCCCTTCGAGCTTGGAGGGCATATCCGCCCGTGCCGTCAGCAGGATGATGGGGATGTGGCTGGTACGCTCGTCCTGCTTTAAGGTTTTACACAATTCAAAACCATCCGCCTCCGGCATCATCACATCGCTGATGATGATGTCGGGGATGTGCTCCAGGGCCTGGGCGATGCCTTCGCGGCCGTTGTGGGCATAAAGGAGCTGGTAAGCCTCCCCCCGCCCCCCTCCAAAGGAGGGGGAGGAAAAGCAAGAGGTGAGGTATTTCATCACATCGCGGTTGTCTTCGACTATCAGAATGGTGTGGGTTGATTCAGTGGCTCGCGCCAGCACTCCCCCTTCAGGGCAGGGCTGTTAAGTTCTAATTAGCCGAAAGAGTTCTTTGACATTGGCGCCA
>CAYVVK010000539.1:0-4843 GCA_964454855.1 uncultured Phaeodactylibacter sp.
GTTGAATTGTTGAGCGCAGCGAAACCCGCCTGGGTTATATTGTTCTGTCCACCTATTTAGTATTATTGGCAGGGCTGGAAAAATTCCATAAAGCCCGCTATATTCTGACAAAAAGGAACATGCACTCCCATAAGGGTTTTTATGCCGCCCTGCCCAAATGCAAAGCCGAGTTTGTAGACGGGAAGATGATTGACGGCAAGCCCGTTTTCGGCGGGGGTTATGAAACGACGAAAGAGTGGCTGGGGTTGCTGATGATGACTTTGGGGGTGAGAGAAACAGTAAAATACTTACCCGAAGGAAAATGGTTGGAGGTGTTATAAGACAATCCTCCATAAAATGAGCGGCTATTGCTTTTTAGCTGAAAAAGGAGTAGTTTTCATAAATTGAACAGGCTGGCCAGATAACTACCAGCCCAGCCGCAACCGATTTTTTAGGTTTTAACGAATCGTTGTATTATGGCCCGAAGTAAGAGCACCCGCCGCGCCCGCCGCCACCATTCTCCTCCTGCGCATGAACAAGGTGACAAACCTTTCTTTTCCAAGGTTTCGTTCATGCCTGTGCAGGCTAAAGAGGAGCCCGCCTTTTTCCAGGCCCGGCTTAGCATTGGCCAGCCGGGAGATAAATACGAACAGGAAGCGGACCAAATGGCGGATGCGGTAGCCAATCCTTCCCGCCAGCCTTTGGCAGTAAAGGAAGTGGCACAGGGCGTACAGAAGGCATCGCTGATCAGGCGCATGGCCGAAAGCGGCTCTACTGAAGCCAGAGCGGCTGCGGAGGAAAAGCCGTTACAGAGGCAAGCGGAAGAAGAGGAAGAACAGATGCAGCGCAAGCCCACTGGCCCCCTTGCTGCCCCAATGGCTGGCCCTCAGCTTTCCCGGCGCATCAAAGCTTCCTCCGGCCGCGGCAAACCAATGGACAAAAGTATCCGCGCGGAGATGGAACAGAGCTTCGGCCGAAATTTTAGCGACGTCAGTATCCATACCGGACAGGAAGCAGAAGAACTGAGTAAAGCCCTGGGCGCGCAGGCTTTCACACACGGCAACGACATCTACTTCAATGCCGGGAAATACCTGCCGGAAAGCAATGCGGGCAAACACTTGCTGGCGCACGAATTGACACATGTAGTGCAGCAGAAAGGCGGAAAGAAAATTCAACGCAAGAAAGGAAGTAAAGCCAGCCTGACGGCAGCCCGGTTCAAAAACAACGCTATACTGGAAGCGGCACTACAGGGCAGCTTGCTGATCAGAAAAGGAGCGGAGGGAGAGCATGTCACCATACTCCAGAAAGCCCTCATCGATGAAGGGTTTACTTTGCCTAAATACGGAGTGGACGGAAAGTTTGGCGACGAAACCAAAAAGGCAGTCTGGGATTATCAGGTAAGGTACGATCTGGGAAAGGACGGAATCGTCGGCCCGGAAACCATGGGCCACCTGGATGAAAATTTTGCCAAACTGACTAAAACCGACAGGTACGACACTTGGTACCAGGAGCAGATCAACCTGTACAAAAAAGAAAGCGCATTTCCCTTTCATGTGGCCGTGATGAATGTTTTTTACAAAACCCGGAATTTTCACGTGATCCAAATGTTGAACGACACCGGGTATGACGTTTATACCTTTACCGGAGCCACTGATTACTGGAAGCACAAAGATGGCCGGATTGAAAAAAAGGATCTGTCAAGAAGCCTCAGAGGAAACACCGACCGGGCTAAATCCATCATCCGCCTTAATGCCAAACTGAAACCCATTGATGCGGCCATGACGCTCTACCACGAGTTGAACCATGTGGTCAGTAAAGAACCGGATTACCTGAAGCAGGAAATTGAATCTAGAGTCCGCACTGAACAATTCGCCATCGACAACAATCTGCCACCTACCAGGAAAGAGTACAGGACAAAAGACGGGCAAGTGAATGTTGCATTTATAGAAAAAGAAATAAGAAGTTCCAGCCACTACAATCCGACAGGAAAACAGAGAATTAAAAGGACATACAGTGGGATGAAAAAGAGCGGCCCCTGGGTAGTGCCCGGGTAAATTGGCTCTTCCTGTAATCGATCCGGTTTAAGTATGAAAAATATCTTTCTAATGATTGCGGGCATTATCGGGGTTCTCACTTGCGATAGTGCTGAAAACAACACAAAAATGATCGATATACAAGGTATTGTTGTTCGCTTTACTCCTAATGCGCTGCACGACACCTTCGAAGACGGTTCATTTAATGCCTTCGATGCAGTTGAAATAAAAGTGGAACAACCGGAAAAAATGAAGGGAAAATCATTGATCGTATATCTTGACAAGAAACAAAAGGAGGATACCCGCTGGCAAAAAAAAGGAACGGTAGTGGCCTTTAAGATCGATAGCCTTTTACTCGAAGACGGAGAAGGCGTTTTTTTAGGTGCATTAGAAGAAACGGAATTCAAATAATGGCCCATCACCGGTTATCATTTCCCTCCTCCTGATGTTCCACAGCTTCAATGTTGGTTTTTCTCCCAAAATCATAGTATATTTAAAATTGCTATTATCTCCAATTTTTTCTTTAGGCCAAAAAATAAACACGCTTTAAAAAAAGTTTAATACAAAATAGGGCCCGCGCTGTCTCAAGCAACAGTTGGGCGCCCTGTGGGCTTGTGGTAACAAAGCACCTGATCCGAAACCAATACGCCTGTTACACGAAACAGCAGAGTCATCTAAAACCATATTACTAACATAGTCCCCCAAGAACTAACCTATAATCCCAATGGTCACCACCCTGATCGTCAACGGCGATAAAAATGCTTTCCTTTGCCTGAAGGAGAAGATAGCCCGTTTCTGCCCGCAGCTCTTCATCAGCGGCCACGCCCAGAGCCTGCAAAATGCCTGCCAGCTCATCCGGGAACACCAACCCCAATTGGTATTGATGGACATCGGCCAGCCCTCCCTGCAGGAGTTCGAACTGCTTCGCCACTTTCCCCAATTCAAATTCGAGGCCATCATCCTGTCGGACAAGATCGAATACGCCTACCAGGCCATCCGCCACTGCCTCGCGGGCTTCGTGCTCAAACCCGTGCAGGAAGAAGACCTCATGCTGGCGGTCTATAATGCTGAAAAGCGCATCCGGGAAAAGGCCGGTAGCCGAAAAACAGACAAACAGCCCGCCGCCCCCGAAGACATCATCGGCCTGCCCACCATGGAAGGCCTGGAGTTCGTGCCGGCTGCCGAGATCATCCGCTGCGAAGGCCTGCAGAAATGCACCCGCGTGGTCCTTGCCAACGGCAGCAACCTCGTCAGCTCCTACAACATCGGCGAGTTCCGCAAGCTGCTCGAACCGCTGGGGTTCTTCTCTCCCCACAAATCCCACCTCATCAACCTCCGGAAGATCCGCAAATTCCACCGCGAGGGCACCATTCAGATGGCCGACCTGTCGAGCGTGCCCGTGGCCCGCCGGCGGAAGAGCGAGTTTCTGGAGATGGTGATGCATGTGTAAAGGCAAAAGGTAAAATGTAGAAGCCAAAAGGTAAAAGTAGGCAACAGCATGGCTGCATGGCGGAGCTTTGGCTACCGATCTTCCATGCCCGGAAGCCATGGGCCAGCTCCCTTTTTTACCTTTTACATTTCGCGGTTTTACCTTTTGACTTTATACGGTTTTATGCCGAAGGCATCCGTATGGACATTTTACCTTTCTTTTCCGTTCGTCCTCCATTCCAACCGAAAATTCCCAATTCCCCACCGTTCCTCAGATTGTCATTTTTTCTTCGGGTGAGGCTTCTCATCTTAGGACAAAGATTTTCCAATGCATCCAGAAATAGATCGCCTCTACCTTTCCGGTATCAGTGAGCAGGGCGAGGATGTCGATTTTGAGGATACAAACACGGATGTGATTGTGGTGCTCAGCAACGGACAGAAGTACATCGCCGCCTTTTTTACGCTGAAAAACGTGGAGAATATGAACCTGCAGAATGAAGCCACAGGCAGAAAGCTGGACGGAAAGTACTTCTGGGCGAAAAACATGGTCCTGATCGACCGTTGCGACCCCGAGAGCGTAGAGGCGGTGGTTAAAGACCTGATCGAAGAGGGAGATTTTAAAGAGGTTTTTGAACGCATATTTTAATACAGCATGCAAAAAGTTTTTGGATATGCCATCGCAGCCCTCTAACTCCCTGAAGGGAGAACACCCTCCCGCAAACTCCAATTGGACTTGTATAGGTGGGTGGGTGCACCTCCTTTAGGAGGCCGGGAGGCGCGGGCGAGGAACATCACATAATTTAATGTACACTGCATTTAACACTGGCCCATGAGAATTTCCGATACCCTGAAGATCATTCAGGAAGAGCTGATGAACTACGACGAACTGGAGGATGTGGTGGTGGACAACCTGGTTAATGAAACCGGGCAGATCAGCCATACCGGAGTAGTCATTACGCTGGTCAAGGTGGATGAGGAAAACGTGCTGAAAAACGGAAAACACCACCGCCTGACGCAAAGCTACCGGGTGGTATTTAAAAACCGCAAGGTCTACACCAATCTATACATCCTCATCAGCAGCCACGGCGATTATGCGTCGGCCCTCACCAACCTCTCCAAGGTACTGGAGTTTTTCCAGGGAAAAAATGTCTTCACCCATCTCGATGGCACGCCCAGCGGCGCCAAACTGGGAGAGAACTACAAGCTCATCGTAGAACTGCAGGACTTCACCTTCGAGCAGATCAACTACATCTGGAGCATATACGGGGGCGCCCACAAACCCAGTGTTTTTTACAAGATCCGCCTGGTGCCGCACGAAGCCCGCGACAAGCAGATCGACGAGGGCGAACCCATTCTGGAAGTCAATGTGGACGGCAGTACCACCTATTAAAGAAAAGCTCAAA
>CAYVVK010000540.1:0-3104 GCA_964454855.1 uncultured Phaeodactylibacter sp.
GATGACCAAGCCGGCTACGATCGAGATCGACCGGGACAAAGCCTACGACTGGCTGATGAAAGGTGCTCAACCTTCCGACACCGTTCGCGCCATTCTCCGCTTTAAAGGCGTTTACTATAAAAAGCATCTCATGCGTGGCGTCCACAAAGGCGCTATGACGGAAGAAGAAGCCGAGACGAAATATCAGGACTGGGTAGAGGCCAAAGAGGCCAAGACTGCTGCCCGCTTTGAGAAGTCGGAAGAGGAGAAACGCCAGTTCAACGCCAGGCTCGCCGGCACAACGCCTCCCAAGGAGGAGCCGGTAGCCGAGGCCGAGGCGCCCGCTGCCGAAGAAACTACCGCCGCCGAGGAAGAATAATAGCGGCTACAAGCACAAAAAGGGGTGGCGCTTTTGCAAAAGAGCGCCACTTCATTTATATTTGTAGTGCTTAAACACGGCAATACTTTAATTCTAATTCATATATGCAAGCCTGGTAGTGCTCTAATTTGCACTATCAGGTTTGCCTTTAAAATAGGCCTCCTATGCAGGACTTGGATCAGAAATACATCGAGAAGCTGGAAGAAATAGCCAACGACATCCAGGATTCCGAAGAACTTAAACTGTACCTCGAAGAAGAAGAGGAAGAACACTATATGCAGCTCAAAGAGATCTTTGAACCCCGCATCGCCCTCGTGTACGAGGAAGTGGCGGAGAAAGACCCGCTGCAGCTGATCTCCCTGGAATCCCTCTTGCTGGAACCCGAATTCGAAGGCATGTACCTTCCCAAGATCCTGGGCTATTCTGTGCTCAGGGGCGGGGTGGATGAGAAATACAAATACGTCCGCCCTCAGGACCACTTCAAAGAAGTGCTCCTGGCCATCTGCTACTCCGCGAATTTCGACCTGCTGCGCAAGCGTATCGGGCAGTCCATTCAGATGGGCTTCGCCATGAGCAGCGACATCTGGGTGACCAACCTCATCAACAGCATCGATAACAAACGCGTGCGCTACTTTCTGCAGAGCCAGAAACTGGAGCGCTACCGCCTCGCCAGCGAACGCCGGGTGGGCTACGAACGATACCAGCGGCAGTTCCGCAATGACCACTACCAGACTGCGGAGTTCCCCGAGGACCTCTCCGATCTCAAGATCATGTACACCCCTCTGAAGAACTTCCTGCTGCACCGCGTTCAGCGCAATGTAGACAACAGCAGCATCATCCCCGAGGTGAAAGCGCTGGTGGAAAACAAGGAGTTCAAAGGCACCGAAGAATACATGGAGCTCATGGTGATCTACGCCGCCTTCTTCGACCTCTCAGACAAAGACCGGAAACACCTGGCTAAGCACTTCAACGAGGTGCGCAAATCCATGCCGGAATTTACAGAACGCTTCCTGGAGTACATCCTGCAACTGCACCATCGTGAGGATGTAGACTTCAGCCCGCAGGCCGACCTGCGCCTGGCCGCCGTAGTTGACCAGAAAGTGAAAGACGACCTGTCGGCCTACTACCAGCTCGTCGAAATGATCCATACCAAAGGCTACATCAATGAAGAAGTGCAGGATGCCGTCAAGGCTTTCTACGTGCGCTACGAGGGGCTGTCCACCATCAATGAATGCGTGCGGCAGGTCATCTACGCCTACTTCGCGCGCCTGATCAACAACCTGGAAGTGGAGGAGTACAGCGAGTTCTTCGAGATCACCAAGTTCTTCCCGCCCTATATGTCCATCTTCGCCAACCAGCAGTTTAATCAGCAGCTCAAGGAGCTGTCGCTGCGCTATGTGAAGCGCCTGCTGAAACACTATACGGATAAGCGCGGCAAGGATTACCAGGACATCAAGAAGTTCGTCTCCACCGCTTTCCTCGATTTCGGCTTCCTCAAGGAAAAGGAGATCGTGGAAATGTTCAAGACGCGGCGCAAGCGCAAAAAGAAAACCACCAGCTAGTGCAGTCGGCAGTCGAAATAATCAACGGGGTATCAATCTATTATAATACCAACTACCTGTCAATTAATCAACTCCCAAAGCACTAGTAAAGTTGGCAGTGTGCCTCCTCTACCTGGCTATCGCCGGGTAGACAGGTGCGCCCTTCGGGCCTCGGCGGCCGAGAGCAGCTCGTCCTGTGGAATCCGCAAAGCGGCTATTCCGCAGGGTGGGCACTGGGCAGTCGCGACAATCCACAGCTCGCCAACCCATTACAACATTAACGACCTGTCAGTTAATTAAAATTTCCAATGCGCTAAGCCGGCTGCAGGCTCAAAAGGAAAAGCCTCCCGGAAAACACATGTCATTTTTCCGGGAGGCTTTTTTTCCGAAAGGCTGAGAAATCCCTGCTTTAATCCCTAAATTTGGAGCAAGCATACTTCATATGTCCATCATCGACAGAATACTGGCGTTTTTTCGGGAGCTGAGGTCAACAGACAGCCTTCCGTACGTCTGGTATAAAGATCTAAAGACCTTTACTATGGTAAACACCCTTACCTTATCCACTGAAATGGATACCCTCTACCTCATTGACAATGGCCGGGCGATCGCCTTCCCCCTGGAAGGCAACGGCGTACTTATCGGCACCCTCAAAGGGCAGATCACAGTAGCCACCGCCATTGACCGGCCGGCGGAAGAAAAGCCTGCGGAAGATACCAGCGGCCTTGTCAGCCGCGGCACGGGCGGCAAGTCCGTCAAACTTCCCGTTTCGGAAAGCGTGCAGTGGACCTTTGTCTTCAGCAAGCGCTTCGAAAAGCTTTTCGCCATCGGCGCTACCGATATCGACATCAGCCTGCGCGCCAGCGGTTCCGCTTCCGCCAATTGCGAACTGACGGAATTCGACCTGGCCAGCTACGTGATCTACCTCCGGAAAGTGAAAAATGCACTGGTGATCGAGGAACTGATGGCTAAGGAGCCGGCTTAGAGAGGGGTTGATGTATTGTTGCATTGTTGCATCGTTGATGCTTGGCAATGGTGGTGTGCTTGTGCTGCTCCGCCGGCGGGCATCGGTATATGATATGATCCCTAGCGGGATCTGGCTACCGGTATGTGATCCCTACGGGATCGGGCTACCCACATTCCGTCCTGCTACCGACATATGATCCCTACGGGATCTGGCTACCGTCGTTAAGCTCCGCGGGCATTGC
>CAYVVK010000540.1:3114-4825 GCA_964454855.1 uncultured Phaeodactylibacter sp.
TCTGGAAACATTATTCTTGTGTTTACATACACAGAAAATGAATTGCAAATGCCTAAATCTGTTACCGGTATATGATCCCTACGGGATCTGGGCTACCGGCGTGTCACCTACCCACATTTCGCCCCTCTGGGGTTTTACCGTGCCTGGCTGCCCACGGCTTCCTCCTCCTGCTTCACCTGCAGAATTCGCTTCCTCTCCACCTTGCTTTTGGCCCAGAGGTAGGTGAGTTCGTCCATGCCCAGAGCGACGCGCAGGTTGGGGTCATTGAGGGTTTGCTGTGCGAAGGTGGCCAGGCGCTCGTAGAGGCGGGCTGCCTCGGTGGGGATGGCGTTGTGCAGGCGGTGGAGGAAGTGCAGGGCTTTTACCTCGAAGGACTGTTTGCTGAGGTTGGCCTTCTGAAGGAGGTAGCGCTGGGTGGAGCGCAGCATCTTGTCGGTGCGGTCGATATCGTCCGATTCGTAGATGGCGATCATGCGCAGGAGGTAGGCGCCGGCCTTGATGTCCAGCCGGAGTTTTGATTTTTCCTCCCCGATGATCTTGTCGCACCAGCCGGCGCATTTGTCGTACTGTTCCACCAGAAAAAGGAGGATGGCGGTGTTGAACAGCAGGGCGTTCTTGGAGCGGATGTTGATGTTGAACTCCTGCAGGCCGCGGTCTACCTTTTCCAGGAAATCGTCCAGTTCGGGGGTCTGGCCGGTATTGATGTAGTACATGAGCTTGTAGATGGCCACTTTCTGGAAGAGCAGGCTGCGGTCGTGGATGCTGCTGGGTTCTTCCCGCTCCAGCGGGTGCAGGGTTTCCAGGATGCGGTGGTAGAGCTTGCGGCTGACAAAGGCGTGCAGCAGGTTGGACACATCGACGATGTAGCGGTAGAATTCCTCCTCCTTATAAGTAGGGTAGAGGTTCCACCATTCCACCACCCGCGTATAGTATTCGAAGAGCTTTTCCTCCTCGCCCAGCAGCTGGTGGTACAGGCCCTTGCACTGCAGATAGCGCCGCCGGGAACTGGGAGAAAGGGCTTTCTCGTCAATGGCCTGCAGCTTGCCGGCATACTCTTTCTGCAGCTGCCGTCGCTTTTCGGCATCCTTGTATTCAAAGTATTTGGAGACTTCCAGGTTGAGCTCGTGGTAGATATCCAGGAGGAAGAATTCCGCCTGTACATTGCGCAGGCTTTCCTCCTTTTCCAATACCAGCCGGCCGATGTCCTTTTCCACTTCGCGCTTCAGCATCCAGTTGAGGCGGCGCAGCTCGCGGTTGATCTCCAGCAGGGCCAGCTGGTCGTCCAGCTCTTCGGCCAGCTGTCGCGCCTGCTCGAGCCGCTCTTCGCACTGCTCGTACATGACCCGCTCATACAGGTACTTGGAATCGAGGATCAGCTCCTTAATGCGCGCCGACTTGGACTTCGAGCTGCGGTAGTCGCGCATGCTGCGCAGAATGGCCTCGTACAGATAGGACTTCTCATAGGGCAAATGGCGGCCGAACTTCTTCCGCAACTTGTCTTCATCGTACTCCTCCATCTCATTGATGGCCTGGAACAACTCCAGGTACTTGCTGGTCTTGCGCCCGCTCTTCTGCGCGTCCAGCGTGAAATAGCGCTTCTCGGAGCGCGACATGGACTGTATGAGCTGGAAGAGGTCTTCTTTGGATTTCATGATTTGCGGTGTATCCCCGCCTGCGCCACAGCCTTCGCCGAGGCTACGGCTGTCGAAGA
>CAYVVK010000541.1:0-4822 GCA_964454855.1 uncultured Phaeodactylibacter sp.
GGGCCAGCCGAATAGCCTGGCTGTTGGAAAAGGGGCGCAGACATTCCTTTGAGTTTCGGCGCCACCTTGAGAACTATCAGAAAAGGTCGTAAATTGTGGAAGCAAAGGGTTAAAAAATGGAAGAGAGATCACCAGTGGTTAAAAATCAAAAAAGGAACAAATAATGGGCTCAGCCAAAGTCAGGAAGCAAGCAGGAATTCTCGAAAGGATCAGAGCGGAAATTCATAGCATAGAGGAGAACGCCCAGGTAATCCTATTTGGATCTCGAGCAAGAGGAGATAACCGCGAAGATTCCGATTGGGATTTTCTGATCCTGATGGATCAAGAAATAACGGCCGCGTTGAAAGATGAAATTCGAGAAAGACTATACGAAATAGAACTGGAAACAGGCGAGGTAATAAGTACGATCATTCATCAAAAGAATGAATGGGCAGAAAGAGCCGTTACGCCAATTCATCAAATCATCGAAGAAGAGGGACTAGAGGTATGAGCTATTCGAAGAAAGATCTGGTGAATTTTCGAATCCATAAAGCCAAAGAGACGTTTCAGGATGCCTTACTATTATTGGATGCAGAGCGCTGGGACTCCGCTGCAAACCGGCTTTACTATGCGAGCTATTATATGATTTCAGCTTATCTGGCTGATAGGGAAATAAAAACAACCACGCACAGTGGAGTTAAGACCAAGTTCAATCAAGAGTTGGTCAAAACAGGGAAAATAGAGAGGGATTTGGGTATTGCTTTCAACAAATTATTTGCGATGCGGCAAGATGCAGACTATGAGGATTTTCAAGAAATAGAAGAAAAGGAGGTAAAGCCGATGACCGCGCAAGTCCAAAAATTGCTCGAAGAATTGGAAACTTTACTAATTGACTGAATAAAGGGAAGGGCAGCGCCGAACAAAGCATACAACGGTCATTCCCAGCAAGAGCTGGGCACGCCGTGTATGCCAACTGTAGGCAATTAAAACCAAAATATGAAACTAAACTTATTTCGATGGGCAACATCTGGACAAATAGGCCTACTTTGCAGTGAGTCATCATTGACTCAATAAACAATTCAAAAAAAATCATTCAATCGCAGCTAAATCAAATAATTATGACAAAAAGAAAATTTATGCCCAGTGCACCCAACCAAGCACTCTGGATCGTTGCCCTCATCGTCGGCTTTTTAGGCATTTTGGGACATTATATCCACATAGATATATTGTCAAAGTATAACTATGAAATGTTGCTAATTGGCTTTATTTTACTCGTCATTGGTACGGTATACCGAGGGATATAGCACCACAGTGGGGTTGTGTAAAAAGGTACCTCCAAGCTTCGTCTTGGAGAATTTGAAATACATTCACCGTTATCAAAGTAACACTTACACAATACTATTTTTATCAATTAACTTGAATTTAGGCTTTTTACACAACCCCACTGTGTGAGTTTAAATTTGATAAAAGATCTTTGAAGGAATAACCGCTCAGCGCAGCATTCTCTGGAGCAGGCGCGGCGGGCTGCAGGCATAAAGCGGCCCGTATCGCCCCATATCCTGCTGTACCCTTCCCCTTTTACGCAACCACTTTAAAGTAGAGGTACTCTATATGCTGGTTGCCGAGCCATCCTCAAAACTTATAAATTAATGGAATCAGAATCGTTGCCAGTATCCAAAACAAAATATTCAGCACGGTTCCTACTTTGACAAAATCCATGAATTTATACTCACCGGCACTATATACCATCGTATTGGTCTGATAACCTACCGGTGTCATAAAACTGGCGGATGCGGCAAATGTAACAGCCATCAGAAACGGCATAGGATTCAATCCCAGATTATGAGCTGTAGCAATAGCAATCGGAGCCAGCAAAGCAGCAGCGGCATTGTTGGACATGATCTCGGTGAGCAGGGAAGTAACAATATATAGCCCGGAAACAATCGCAACCGGCCCCCATGGTTCGAGCTTATTTACTAAGGTGCCTGCGATCATTTGATCCAACCCGGTATTGTTCATGGCTGCCCCCAGGCTCAATGCCCCTGCCAGCAAAAACACGATCTTCCAGTTGATCGCTTCATAAGCCTCTTTCATGGAAAGGGTTTTTAAAAGAACAAGTAAGCTTACTCCTGTAATCGCGCCTACCATGATATGCAGTATATCCAATGTAGCCAGTATGATCATTCCAAGAATAACAGCGATCACGGAAAAGAATTTCCTTTTATCAAAATCCGTAATGGCATCTTCCGATAGCAGCACAAACGGAGCATTCTGTTCATTTTCCATCCGTTTCAACTCTTTGATATAATGGTTCTTCACTTCAGCCAGAATCACATCTCCTGCTTTTAATTTCACATCGTATAAGTGTTCGTGTTGAACTTCTTCTCTATGCCTGATGGCCAGTGGGATCGCCCTGTATCTTCTTCTGAAATCCGCTTCTTTCAATGTTTTTCCGTCAATCACCGAATCAGAGGTGATCACTATTTCCACAAGGGTTGAGCTTTTTCCTTTCAAGTCGTCATCTCCAATTTTTACCGGTGAAGCGACCAATATTTTTGACCGGTCTTTTAGGGATTTGATCTTTTCTACATTGCAACGTATTTTCAGAATATCATGCACCTCTAACACAAAATCTCCCGGAGGCAGGGTGAATTTGCTGCCATTCCTGCGAACTTCAATGACATCCATTTCCAACTCTTTCACCAGCGCCGACTCCATGATCTTTTTCCCCACAGATGTAGCATTTTCCAGTAATTCAATCTCGGTAAGGTAATCCCGCATCCCGAATTTTACTTTAAGGTCTTTTTCCTCTCTCCTTTCGGGCAACAGGCGCACTCCTAAAAATACCATGTAAGTAATCCCTACTACGAGGAGAATAATCCCCATCGGTGTCATATCAAACATGGAAATGGATACTTCACCATATTTCTCAGCAATACCACTGACAAGGATGTTGGTGGATGTGCCGATAAGCGTACATGTCCCTCCAAAAATAGAAGCAAAGGAAAGGGGGATGAGCATCCGGGAAGGGCTTTGGCCTGATGAATGGGCAATCTGCAGTACAACCGGTATAAATACAGCCACAACAGGGGTATTATTGATATCAGTACCTGAGAGTACATTAATCCTATACGGTAAGTGGAGTGTTTGGTTGGATTTTTTTACTTTTTCTCTTCACCCGGGTTTTCTTCTCGCTTCATAATCTCTGAAAGGGTTGCATTCTTTAGCATTTCAACCGTTTTATTGCGCACTTCAGAAAATACATCACGGATTCCGCAGGTTTCTTCGCCTCTACATTCTTCATTATTTGCGTTCTGACAAAAGCAGTCAAAAAATTTATCAGACAAGTTCGTCTCATGCCCTACACCAAAACCTCCCGCATCAACTCCTCAAAATCGCGGGGTTCCCTAAACAGGCTATCCTTATAACTGGTCGCGCGGAAGCGCAGGTTGTAGACCTGCTCGTTGCGCAGTTCCAGTTCGATCATGATGTTGCCGTATTTTTGCAGGAAGCGGCCATCCTCCTGTTTTTGCTTGCGCAGGGTAGGGCCCGGTTTGAGGTAATGCCGTTCGATGGTTTCCACCCAGCCGGAGCGGTTGTAGGTGCGCAAGTCGGAGATCTGGGTGCGGTATTCCAGCGCCAGGACCCGATGTTTGAGGTAGTCGAAAAGGTGGGTGGCGTCGCGCCGGCTGTAGCGCGTCTGATGGAAGTGGACGACGAAGCCTTTGGAGGAGGGGGTATCCAGGAAGTCCAGCCCTTCATCCACATGGTGGGGGTCGGTGAGATGGATGGCGTACTGATTGGTGATCCAATCGGTGAGGCGGCGGCGCACCAGGGAGCTGGCCCAGCGCTCATAGTCCTCCCGTTCTTCGGAGCTGCGCTCTATCATCTCATGAATGAGGGGCTGAGAAGGCGAACTTTCCTCGGCTTTATCAAAAAGGCTTTTAAAATAGCTCCAGAGCTTATCCATTTATCAAGGTGGTTTGGGGTGGCAGCCCGTCTGGATGTCGAAGTCGGAAGTGCGAAGTCGGAAATTGGAAATCGGCCTCCCGGCGACAAAATCAAGAATCAAAAATCAAGAATCAAAAATCCCAGGCTCTCTTTCCACACAGGCCACTCACCAGTTTCCCAGAAAACATCCGGCCCTGTCCCATTGTTCTGGCAGCCGATGGCATAACAATGACATTAATCATCAACCACAGATGACAGCGGTCATTTATTCCACCTGCTTACTCCCGCTACTTTTGAGAAAGGATGGGTGAAGCCTCCCCTGTCCGGTTTTGATACGTACCAGAGTCACCTCACTAAAGAAAAAAGCGCTATGCCTTCAAAATTGCTCAGAAAATATAACATTCCTGCTCCCAGGTATACCAGTTATCCTACCGTTCCCTATTGGGATGAGGCGTGCCCCGGCCAGAGTGACTGGAAAGAAAAGGTGTTGAACGCTTTCCGCAAGGGCCGCGAACTGAGCCTTTACATCCATTTACCCTACTGCGAGAACCTCTGTACTTACTGCGGTTGTAACAAGCGAATTACAAAGAACCATAAGGTAGAGGAGCCTTACATCGAGAGCGTGCTGCAGGAATGGCGGATGTATGCCGAACTGCTGCCCGGAAAACCTATCCTGCGGGAGCTGCACCTGGGAGGCGGTACCCCCACCTTTTTTTCTCCCGAAAACCTTGGGCGCCTTGTAGAAGGCATCCTTCAGGATGTCGAGCTGGGGGAAGAATACGAATTCGGCTTCGAGGCCCACCCGGGATCCACCAGCGAGGAACACCTCCGGGTGCTGGGCAGGGCTGTTAAGTTCTAATTAGCCGAAAGAGTTCTTTGACATTGGCGCCAA
>CAYVVK010000542.1:0-4813 GCA_964454855.1 uncultured Phaeodactylibacter sp.
GGCCTTTGCAGGGTGTAGTCCAGCGTGTCACCGAAAGACAGGGCGGCGGAAAGGGTGATGGTATCCCACAATACTTCACCCTCATCTATTTGAAAGCCCAGGGGTATCCTGTCTCCGGCCATGGGGTCCTCCGGGCAGCCTTCATAACGGAAACCGATGGAGAAACCCTCATTGGCGGGGAAAGCGCATTCTATGTCCTCCAATCCATTAAACCGCAGCAGGCTGAGGTCCTGTCCTCTGGCTTCATATCCTACCCCTACTGCGTACCAGGCCTTTGTCGTTTCCAGAGAGGCTTCCGAGCAGCGCCCATAGAGGTCTTCGGCTGCCTGAATGGACCCCAGGCGGGCATCTATATACTGAGAGCGCCGCGCCAGGTAGAATTGCATGTTCCGGAAAGCTATGGCGGCGGCGGTATCCATACCCAGTGCCATGACTTCAAATTGCTCGCCATTGTCATTTTCGCCGCTGCCCCCCTCGGTGAGCAGGTAGAACCAGTGGTTTTGCACGCCGCTATTGGTGTGTACGCCGCCGTTATCGGATGTTCCTGTGAGCCAAAACCTGCCGAAATAGGTATCGGGGTCGCTGTCCATATTAGGTTCGGCCATGTCGCGGAACCCGTCTCCGGTAATGTGAAAATCTTCTCCTATGGTCCAGTCGGGCTCCGCCCCGGCCCAGAATTCCACTACGGTGCCGAAGATGTCGCTGAAGGATTCGTTGAGCGCGCCGCTTTCGTCCTGATAGATGAGGTCGCAGGTGTGGTCGGTAATGCCATGCAGGAATTCGTGCGCCACCACATCAATGGAGGTCAGGGCGGTATAGTTCGACCCGTCGCCATCCCCATAGCGGGCCCAGTTGCCGGTCCACTGGGCATTCACCCAGGCGTTGGAGTAATGTACGTAATTGATGAGCGGCATGCTGTCGCCATCGATACCGGTGTACTGGTGCTTCTCGGCGAAGTAATCGAAGGTCATCTCCGCGCCCCAGTGGGCATCGGTGGCGGCCTCATCCTGGCGGCTGTTCCGGTTATCCCAGTAATTATCGTGGTCGTAGAAATTTACGGCCAGATCTTCGTTCTCGGAGCGCTGGGCGTCATAGGTCTCTATACCGCCACCCCGCCCGGATTCTATGAGCCGGAAGGTATCGGCGCTTACCGAATCGGTAATGATCTGGCGGGTGCCGTGGTATTTGGTTTCGGCGATGGCCGGCGTGTCATTGTTGTTACACAGCATTTCCAGCTTCAATATGACTTCGCCGCTTCGGGCATCGATGTAGAGTTGTTTGCGTTCTTCCACCGGCAGTTTGGTGTGTACGAGCATGCGGTAGGCGAGGCGGTAGTCTGCTGCTTCCTGTTTCAGGGTAGGGTCCACCCATACCAGCTCCGGTGCGGGGCGGAAGCTGGCCTTGGGATCGCGGCGTACCCTTTGCAGCATTCTTTCTGCTGCCGGATACTCCCACATATAGCGGCTGGCGGGCATATGGCGGAGGGCGAGTTGCAGGGCCTGCTCCGGGCTGATCAGCACCCGGGCTTCCTTATCCAGGCCTACGGGCCATTTTCCATTTAGGGTTTGCACCTGCCCATCGCGTTCGTGGAGGAGCAGCTCGGCGCCGTCCACTTCGATACCGCGGTGATAATGCTGATAGCGGTGGTGCGCCATGCCAATTTGATCCTTTTGCGTACGGTATCGCCTGAGCTCGTCCTGGGGCCCGAAACCCAGTTCAGCGAGGTGTTTGCTGACTACTGCCTCTGCGGTCAGCGCATAGCCGGGTTTTACCGACAGCCATTGCCGGTTGCCCTCCACAGGCACAAAAACGGAGGCCGGCCTTTTTTCCGGGCCGGGAGGGGCATCATCGATTTGTGAAAAGCGAAAGCCCGTCAAAACGAGCAACAGGAGGAATAGCAGAGATAGTGGCCTTAACATAACCAGGGTGTTGGGGAATGAGGCGGCAGCGTTCATTCCGTATGATACAATATTGGATCCGGAATAGGGGTTTGGCGCGTTTTCAGGATGGTTAATGGAGGAAGAATGATTTCCAAATATATAAAAACTGTACCGCCGGAGGCATGAAAAAGGCCTTACTGCCTTCTCGCCATATCCCGGTTGATGACTTCTTCCAGCTGGCTTACCTTCAGGTTCTTGGCGATGATCGTCCGATCCGGCCCGATGAGGTAGATCTCGGGCGTGATATCCACGTAATATTTGGCGTATATCGACTTATTGGTGGGGTCGAACACATTGATCCAGTTCATGCCCGTTTTGGCAATGTAGTTCTTCCATTCCGCATCATCGGTATCGATGGCGATGCCGAAGACCTCCACGCCCCTGTTCTTCCACTGGCGGTAAAAATTGACCAGTTTTGGGGTCTGCTCCATGCAGTGCTCACAGGTGGGATTGTACATATAGACGACGATGTAGGGCGCCTGTATCCCCGAGATGGAGTACATCCGGCCATCCGGCCCCTGTGCCTGCACATCCGGAGCGGGTTTGCCGACGAGGCTGGCGGCCATTTCGCCGGCGCGTTGCTGCAGGCCGTAGATCTCCATGGAATCCGACCAGAAGGCTCGCTCTCTGGTGAAGTAATTCTGGATCATGTATACGAAGACCGCTTCGGCGTCCATCAGGCTGGTTTTCGTCGGTTCGTATTTCAGGGTCACCCAGTTGACGATGAACTTGTAGTACTCTGGGTAGTCGAGCACCTTGTCCACCAGAAAAGCCGTGGAGCTGATGATGGAATCCGGGTTCTGGACGGTAAGCTCGTTAATATACCGGTTCAGCTTATTGGCGATCACCGGGGTATAGAGCAGGCGTTCGTCGCTGAAATCCACATTATCCCACATCTGGCTGCGGTATTGGTAGAGGGTGGCCTCGGTATCGACGCTGCCGTCGGGCCTGCGGATCACGACGTATTCCGGGTTCTGTCCGGACCGCTTGTAAGTGGTGAAAAAGGTATTGGGGTATTCGTTGAAGATCTCGTCGAGGTGTGCCTGGCGTTCTGCGATCAGGGCTTTCTGCTGTTCTTCCAGTTGTTGCCGGGCGGCGCTTCCTTCCGGGGCCTGCTGGAGTTGCTGGCTGACGGCATTGAGCCGGGGCTGAAAATCTTCCTGGAATTTCAGGTTCCGGTACAGCAGTTCGTTGTCGATGCTGCCTTCCACTACCATGGCGCCCACCAGGTTTCCGCTCTGGGTTTTCATGCTGAAAGCCTGGTCGGTGGTGACCAGTAGCTGGAAGTTGGTATTGTTGGGGAGGAGGGCGAAGACGGCTCCCTGCCGGTAGGGTTCATCCTGCTTGAAGTGTATCTTGCCGGAAGCATCCACCTGGGCGGAATCGAGGCGGTATTTCTGGTCGGCGTAAATGCCGATCAGGTAAGCCGTGCCGGGCTGCAGGCCGGCCACTTCAATATGGATATCCGGGGCTTCTGCGGGCTGATCCGTTCCTTTGGCAGCGGTATCGCCGCCACTGCTGGTCGCCTGGGAGTTGCAGGACAATACTGAAAAAGCAAGGGCTATAAGTAGAGGTCTCATCTCGTCGCTATTAGAAATTTCGAAAAAGCTCCACAAAATAAAGGCCATTTTGGGGAAAGTGCTAACCAGCGCCGGATAAAATTGCCGGGGATGGCCAAATTAATGGTATGGGTTGAGGTTGAGGTTGAGGAGCAGTGATGCGGCGGGCCGTTCTCTACCTCAACCTGAGCCTCAACCTGAAATTTTATCGCTGATCAGCTTATCTGCCCTTTTTTCATTCCACGGTGCTCATCTTCCGGCTGTATTCGCGGATGGCCTGCAGGGTAGAGTGGTCTTTGTCATATACGGAGTACCAGCCCTGATATTCGTGGGGCGGGTCGCCGATAAAATCATCGCCGGGCTGCCAGATGGCATTCGGGGTTCTGGGGCGCCCTTCGCCACCCCAGGCCCAGAAGTTGCAGCCGGCAAGAGGGCTGCCCTGCTGTGCCAGCTGATAAACCGTTTGAAACATGTTTTTGAAATAACGGTTGCGCCATTCCACCGAAGCGCTGTCGGCATGGCTGTTGCCATCGCGGGCGATGCCGAACTCTTCCAGCACCAACGGTTTTTTTAGTTTCTCTGCCTTGCCGAGATGTTTGTACAGGTAGTTTTCTGCTTTCTGCAGCGCCCTGTCGAAGGTCTTTTCCGGCTGCAGGGGGTCATACCACTGCCAGTTCTGTATCCAGATGTGGATGGTGGTGTAGTCGATATTTTTATACCGGTGGTCGCGCCGGAAGTGATTGCCAGTAGGCACATGCGTATTGCCCTCGCTGCCGATGGATACGAGGTGGTTGGGGTCCAGCTTTTTGATGAAGCGGGCCGTTTTCCTGACCCAGCGGCGATAGGCGCAGGGGCGCAACATGCCCCGCGGTTCATTGGCCAGTTGCCAGGCCATGATGGTGGGGTCTTCCCGGTAGGGAGTGGCGGTATAGATGTTTGTACGGTTGATCAGCAACGCCAGGAAATCCAGGAAGGCCTGGCGGGCGTTTTTATTCTTGTAAAAGCGGGCGCTGTAGTTCATATACCGGAACCATTCGCCGCCTTCCTGCGGAGGGGGATAGGGAATAGCGCTTTCTTCCGCCCAGGCCACGTACTGCGCCATGCCTCCCGACCAGGGCCAGAAGTTGTTGAGCACCACTACCGCCAGCATGTTCCGTTTGCCCATCTCCGCCAGGAGGAAATCGAGCCCGTCCCAGAGTTCGGCATTGTACTGGCCGGGGGCGGGCTGCAGCGTAGGCAGCATGCGCCAGGGGGCATCATCGGGGCCTTCGCTGGCGCCCATGATGCGCAGGTTGTCGATGCCCAGCGCGGCGA
>CAYVVK010000543.1:0-1420 GCA_964454855.1 uncultured Phaeodactylibacter sp.
AGGCTAAAGGAGGCTGCTCGCGCTTACAACACTGCATTGCAGTAAGCGCCGGAGGACAGAAAAAAAGAGGTGGAACTCCTGCTGATGGAAGTGGTTGGCGAAGAATAACCGGGCCTCCCCATGGGCGCCAGGTGAGGAGGCAAGTTCGAACTTGCCTCCTCACTTAAAACCAGAGACTACGCCAACTCCGCCAGCTCCATCCACCGCATCTCCTTTTCCTCCAGCTCGTCCTTGATGGCGGAGAGTTCTTTGGAGAGCTCGGTGATCTTTTCGGGGCGGAGGTCGGCGGAATTGAATTGCTCGGTGACTTGTTTTTTCTTTTCCTCCAGTTGGAGGATCTGCTTCTCCAGGCGCTTGAGTTCTTTTTTCTCTTCGGGGCTCAGGCCGCCGGTAGGTTGGGGTTTTTTCGGCTGGTTGGCCTGTGCTTTTTGCTCCTCCGCCCGTTCCAGACGGCGTTGCTCGCGCTCCTCCTCTTTTTTGATCTCGCGGTAATCCGAATAATCGCCGAGAAAATCTTTGATCTTGCCATCGCCCTCAAAAATAAAGAGATGGCCGACGAGCTTATCCATGAAGTAGCGGTCGTGCGAGACGATGATGAGGCAGCCGGGGAATTCGAGTAGGAAATCTTCCAGCACATTGAGGGTGACGATGTCCAGGTCGTTGGTGGGCTCATCGAGGATGAGAAAGTTAGGGTTCTCCATCAGGACGGCCAGCAGGTGCAGGCGGCGGCGTTCTCCTCCGCTGAGTTGGGAGACGTAGACCTGCTGCTGTTTTCGGTTGAAAAGAAAGCGCTCCAACAACTGTGCTGCGGTAAGTTTTTGCCCTTTTTCCAGGGGGATGTACTCGGCAATATCCTGGATGACGTCGATGACGCGCTTGTCGTTTTTCAGTTGTATGCCCGATTGGGTGTAGTAGCCGAAAACGGTATTATCTCCCACAACCACTTTACCGGTGTCGGGAGGGATCTCCCCGATCAGCAGTTTCAGGAAAGTGGTTTTCCCTACCCCATTCGGGCCGACGATGCCCACCCGTTCATGCTTTTTAAACTTGTAGTCGAACCCCTCCACGATCTTTTTGTCTCCAAAGCTTTTCCCCAGGTTGTGGGCTTCCAGTATCTTTTTCCCCAGGCGCTGGCCTTTCAGGTCGATCTGCATTTCAGTGCGTTCCTGTTTCTGGCTGACCTTTTCATGAAGTTCTTCGAAGGCGCCCACTCTGGACTTGGCCTTGGTGGTCCGTGCTTTCGGCATTCTTTTCACCCATTCCAGCTCGCGTTTGAAAAGCTTGCGGCTTTTATCCATTTCCACACTTTCCGTTTCGTGGCGGACGGCCCGTTTTTCGAGAAAGTCGGAGTAGTTGCCGGAGTATTTGTACAGCTCGCCGCGGTCCAGTTCCAGGATGACGTTGCATACGCGCTCCAGGA
>CAYVVK010000543.1:1430-4436 GCA_964454855.1 uncultured Phaeodactylibacter sp.
TTCGATCATTTCGACATCCAGGTGGTTGGTGGGCTCATCGAGGATGAGGAAGTCCGGATCCTCGATGATGAGCTTGGCCAGGGCCAGGCGCTTCTTCTGCCCTCCGGACAGGGCCCGGATCTGCATATTGAACTCCCCGATCTCCAGTTTGGTCAGTATTTCCTTGATCTTTGCCTCGAAATCCCAGGCCTTGAGGTCATCCATTTTGATGATGGCCTTTTGCACCTGCTCGGTGCGATCAGGGAAGAGCATGGCCTCCTCGTAGTTCCTGATGGCTTGAATGATCTCATTGTCAGAATTGAAGACAGCCTCCAGGATGGTATTGTCTTCCACAAAATCCGGTTCCTGTTCGAGGTAGCCTATCCGGGCTTCCCGATACAGGCTTACTTTGGCGGCTTCTCCCTCTGCGCCCTCCATGCCGGCAATTACCCGCATGAGGGTGGTCTTGCCGGAGCCGTTCTTAGCCACCAGGCCCACCTTCTCCCCCTTGTTGATCTGCAGGGAGATATCATCGAAAAGGACCTTCTCCCCGTAAGTCTTCGTCACATTGTCTAATTCCAGGTAATTCACTGCTGTCTGCTTTCTAATGGTTCAAGTTGCGGATCATCCCAAAGCAAAGCGTTGACCGCAAACCCTGAGCTTTTCCAGCGTGCAAAAGGCGGATTTCCCGCTCTCGAAAAAGGGTGATCCGCCACTTCTTTCAGCCGCACTAATTTGTCCGCCAGTTCAATAAACAATATTTTCCATCCAATAGCTTCACAAGTTATGGCATTTTTTCCAGAAGTAGCGCCTCTATTGTAGCCGGTGTTGGGCGGGAGGCGGCGCACTCCAGCCAAATGAAGCGAGCCCTTCCGGCCTTTGACGTCCGGAAGGGCTCGCTTTTCGGGAAAACTTAAATTCAGCTGTAGAAAGCGACACCTCTATGTAGTTCCCGGGAACAGGAGGCGTCACTCTAGTTCAGCACGATCAGGTCGTGCATGATATTCAGCGTCTCTTTGATGTAGATATCCTGGGCCACGTTCTTGATCCAGTTCTCGTTGCGTGCTTTTCTGGACTCGTCGAGCTGGATATTAGGCATATCTACCGACAGGTTGCTGATGCCTGCATTGACCTTATCATCGAACATATCTTCGAAGCGTTCGGCCTCGGCGCGGCGCTCTTTCACCATTTGCTGGTAGGCTTCCAGTTGGAGCGGGTAGGACGTATCCTGGCGCTGTTTTTCGAGGCGCTTGGCATTTTTGAGGATCTTCTGGAAAACCTCATTCTGATCGATGCGAGCTTCGCTGCGGGCAATGATCTCCTTTTTATTTTTAATGCGCATCACGTTCTGGCTGTAGTCCACCGGGTCGATCTCCGTCCACTCCATGGCGTATTCGCGGTCGCGCTCGCCGGTCTTGATGTAGTGGTAGGGGTCCGGCAGGACGATGTCGGGGGTAACTCCTTTCAGCTGCGTGGAGCTGCCATTGATACGGTAGAACTTCTGGGTGGTCAGCTTGACCTCTCCCAGTGGTTTCACTTCGTTGAACCCGCGGATGGTGCGGTCGAGGTCAATAAAGCGCTGCACCGTGCCCTTTCCGAAGGAGGAGGTGCTGCCCACGATGATGGCGCGGTTGTAGTCCTGCAGGGCGGCTTCCATGATCTCGGAGGCGGAGGCGCTGCCGTAGTTGGCCATGATGACCAGGGGGCCGTCGTACTGTACCCGGGAGTCTACATCGCGCAGTACTTCCGGTGCGCGCTCGCGCGATTTCACCTGTACGATGGGGCCTTTTTCAATGAACAGGCCCGACATTTTCACCACATCCCGGAGGGAGCCTCCGCCATTATTGCGCAGGTCGATGATGATGCCGTTTACTTTTTCTTCTTTGAGTTTTTCGATCTCTTTCTCCACGTCTTCGGCACTAAAGCGGCCGTTGCTGTCCTGGAAGTCGGCGTAGAAGCTCGGCAGGTTGATATAGCCGATCCTTTCCCCTTCCTCTGCCCCGTCGAGGATGAGGGACTTGGCGAACTGCTCTTCCAGGATGACGATGTCTCGTTCGATGGTAATGTCCTGTATGGTGCCGTCCACTTTCTTTACGGTAAGCGTCACCTGGGTTCCTTTTTTACCGCGGATCAGTTGCACCACATCGTTGATACGCATGCCGGTAATATCCACCGGCTCTTCTTCGCCCTCCTGTTTGACCTTCATGATGAGGTCATTCTCTTCCAGTTCCTTTTGTTTCCAGGCCGGGCCACCCACTACGATGCGCGCCACCTCGGTATAGTCTCCTTCGGTGCGCAGGCTGGCGCCGATGCCTTCCAGGCGGCCGGAGAAGCGGATGTCGAAGTTCTCTTTGTCGATGGGCTGGTAGTATTCGGAATGAGGGTCAAAAATGTGGGTTATGGTATTGAGGTAGGCGCTGAGGCGGTCTTCGCGTTCGAGCTTATACATGCGGCTGTACCAGTCATCCAGGAATTCAAGGGTCTCGGCCCGGGCTTCTTTTTCCAGTTCTTCGAAGCTCTTTTTCTCTACCTCTTCACCTTTTTCCTCCTGCTCGTCCAGCTTACTGGCCAGGCGCTCCAGGCTTTCGTATTTGGTGAACTTGCGCCAGTATTCCTTGAGTTCTGCATCGTTCTTAGCGAAGCTGCGCTTTTCCCCATCCAGCTCGTATTGTTCGGCGAGGGTGTAGTCGAAGGGCTCTGACAGGTGTTCCCGGTAGTATCCCTGGGTCTTGTCGAGCGCAGTTTCAAGCAACTCTACAGACAGGTTGAAAAATTCAAAAGAACCGCTATTGGCTTCTTCGTCGAGGCGTTGCTTATAAGGTTCAAGCCTGGCAATATCCTCCTGGGTCAGGAAGCGGCGGCCGACGTCCACCTGGTCGAGGTAGAGCTCGAACACTTCCTCGGAGAAGGTATTGTTAATTTCTTTAGGGCTGTAATGCAATTGGCCAAAAGCCGTCAGGATGGTTTTCATCAGTACGGCTTCCTTCTCGGCACTATTGGCTTGTGGATAGGGGTATATTGCCGCTG
>CAYVVK010000543.1:4446-4811 GCA_964454855.1 uncultured Phaeodactylibacter sp.
CAACAATCCGATGATCAGGAGGGAGAAAAATATGGGGCCTCTATATTTCATAAGGTAAGACATTTTGAAAAACAATACAGATTTGAAATGCTATAACGCAAAATATCAAATAAATATACTTTTTTACAACAAAAATGTTGCGGAAAGTCTCATTTTGGCCGGTTGGTTTAACTTTATCGTAACAGTAAACCAAGGTGGTGGTTGCGAAACCGGGCCGGAAACGAGACAAGCCCCGCTACGTGTACTGCAGCAGGGCTTGTCGTGGTTTCTACACGCTGAAAAGCGAAGCTTGCTTACAGCATCGGCGCGATCACCAGCGCCACAACAGACATCAGCTTCAGCAGGATGTTCAGCGATGGGCCGGA
>CAYVVK010000544.1:0-4806 GCA_964454855.1 uncultured Phaeodactylibacter sp.
TGGAGGCAGGAACCCAGCACCGCTTCTGTCTTGTCCCTGTCTTTTTTTATCAGCTCAATGTAAAGCAACATGCCGCGGAGGGCCTGCATTACTTTTCCGAAGGCGTGATGGGCCAGGTGAAGGTGATCGACTTTGACCTCAACGAGCAGCGCAGCGGCCGTGCGCTGGTGGTCAACAATACTTTGCAAACGGTATATGACCCTCAGGCGCCCGGCTACGACTTCTGGAAATATACCCACTATATTCCGGAACTGGCAGCTCGCTTTTCTCCCGGCGACAGCGTGCTGCTCCTGGGCATGGGAGGGGGAACCCTGGTCCGGCGCCTCGATGAGAGGGGTTTTGATATGGACATCGTGGAGATCGACGAGCGGATCGTCGATGCCGCCATCGCGCACTTTGGCCTGTCGCCGGATTACAACATCATTGTCGACGACGCCCGGCATTTTCTGAAAGTAGCTCCCCGAACTTACGAGCTGATCGTATACGACACCTTCAAGGGCGAATCTGCCCCTGAGCACCTGATCACCATGGAGGGCCTGGGAGATGCGAAGGCCGTCCTGGCAAAAGACGGCCTGCTGCTGATCAATTTCTATGGCTATGCGGAAGGCGAGCTGGGAAAGATCATGCGTTCTATTGCCAAAACCCTGGCTGCCTCCGGATTCCGGGTATACCCCATGGCCACGCCCGGAGCGCCGGATGTGCGCAACATCATCCTGATGGCCGCAGCCGATGGTGCGGCCCATGATTACGAGGAAGCCATTGCCGGCCTGGGCCTCAGGCCGCTACAGGTAAATACCAGCGATGCCGTAGTCCTTACCGATGAGGCGCCGCAAACCCGGATGTATGCCAGGGTGGCGGCACAGTGGCGGCGGCTTTACAACAAATATTACACCCGGCAATTTGCCAAATACTGACGCATTGGCGGTTCCACTCTGCTGCTCTTCAGGGCTGATTTTTGTTCTGTAGAAAGGAGGCTTATAGCGATATTTTAGTTGGCGCTTTTGTCATAAAATTGTCATTTGTATCCCGGCCCTTCTGCTTCTTCAGGATTTAATTCATTTGATAAAAATATTTTTATTTAAATTTAGCCAATAGCCGACAAAAAAAACTACAGCTTAGTAAAACAGTATCTAGCCAGGCAACAAGCCTTTAGTCCACCCGACACATCTTAAAGGCAAACTTTATTTTTTCAACTATTAAACATTAGACTAGTATGAAGCGATTCTATTTACGCTCAGCAGCCCTGCTGGTGCTACTCTCGGCATTTGTCGTAAGCTGTATGAAGAACGAGCTTACCGTTGACGAGCCCGCCCTGGACATTCAGGCCATTGAATTCCAGGATGACATCATTCCCGGCAAGTACATCGTGGTTTTTGACGACAGCAAACTGCTGCAGAATGCGGTTTCTCCGCGCGGACAGGAATTTTCCTACACCGAACAACTGGAAAGGGTGAGAAGCGCAGCCGGCAACGTCCTGCGTGCGCACAAGATCGACGCGGCTAAGATCGAAAAAACTTATGCGGCTGCCATCCGTGGCATCGCCCTGGCCCTGTCGGATGCGGAAGTGAATGAGCTCCGCAACGACCCTGCCGTAAGGTACATCGAGCAGGACCGCGTGATCAGCGTACAGGGAGGCCCTCCCTTTGGTGGTGGCGGAAGTTGCGCGGATAACAACAGTGAAACTGTGCCCTGTGGCATTAATGTAGTCAATGGTGGGGCAAATTACACAGGTAGTAATGTAGCCTGGATCATCGATACGGGCATCGACACCGACCACCCCGACCTGAACGTCGACGCTTCCCGTGGCTTTTATGCTTCTGATATGAAAGGGCCGGACAAGAACACGGATGATGGCAACGGCCACGGCACCCACGTAGCCGGTACTGTAGCAGCTATCGGTGGAAACGGTATTGGCGTGGTAGGCGTTGCTGCCGGCGCCACGGTCATTCCGGTAAAGGTATTGGACAGAAGAGGAAGCGGCTCCTATTCAGGCGTTATTGAAGGCGTGGATTTTGTCGGCGCCAACGGCTCTGCCGGCGATGTAGCCAATATGAGCCTGGGCGGTGGATTCAGCCAGGCAGTGAATGATGCAGTCGTGAATGCCTCCAGCGGTGGGATCTGGTTTGCTATAGCTGCCGGCAACAGCAGTGATGACGCCAATGACTATTCCCCGGCCAGCGCCAACGGCCCCTATGTGCGCACCATTTCCGCCATGGACTGCAGCGGCAACTGGGCCTCTTTCTCCAACTACGCCAACCCGCCGGTTGATTTCTGCGCGCCTGGCGTGAGCGTATGTTCCACTGTTCCGGGAGGATACGATTCTTACAGCGGTACGTCTATGGCCGCTCCGCATGCTGCCGGCGTACTACTAGCCACCGGAGGCAACCCGAGCACCTGCGGTACGGTTAGCGGCGACCCGGATGGAAATGCCGACCCGATCATTTGCCAGTAAAGATGAAGTTGGTTTGATGATCTCATCAAATCAATGTTTTCACCAATCCAGATTTTTTTAGAAAGGCCAGCCGAACCCGTTTCGGCTGGCCTTTTTAACGTGAAAAATTACTTAGGTTTGCAGGCGAAGCAAATACGAGAATAATATGCAGCTTAGATTTCTGGCTGTTCTGGCCCTCACTTCCGTACTGGCGGCATCCTGCGGGAGGAAAACCTTCCGCACCCAGGCCCGCCCCCTGCCCGCCGGAGAGGCAGAGGCCATCCACTTGTTTGGCAATGAGCACGGAGAAGTATACGCCTCCTGGCTGGAACGGGAAGGCGGCGAGGCCTATCGTTTCCGTTACGCCCTTTTTGCCGGCGGGAGCTGGTCCGAGCCCTCCCTCATCGCCGAGGGCGATCAGAGCTGGTTCGTCAACTGGGCCGATATGCCGCGCCTGGCGCCCTATAAAGAGAATCCCCAGGCCCTGGCGGCCTTCTGGCTCAAAAAAAGCGGGCGGCTTCCTTACGACCACCACATCCTCATCAGCCAGTCGATGGATGGTGGGCAGAGCTGGAGCGAACCCTTTATGCCTTATGATACCCAGGTGCCGGCTTTCTTCGGCCTGTGCCGCCTGTTGCCCCTGCCCAATGGCCGCATCCTGGCCGCCTGGCAGGATGGCCGGGAGACGGTGGTCTATTTGCCGCATGCCGGGCGCACTGTCCCCAATTTCAAGGGGCATGTCTCCCTGCGCGCCGTGGAATTCGGCCCGGACGGGCAACTCCACCATCCTGCCCGCCTCGATAGCCTGATCAGCGAACTCTGCCCCTTTGATATGGCGCTTACGGCCAAAGGCCCGGTAGTGGTATACCGCGACATGGAAGAAGATAAGGTCAAGGATATTGTCATCACCAGGAGGACAGAGGAAAGCTGGACGGCCCCTCAGCTCATTTTCCGGGATAACTGGAGTGTGGGCTACCACACCCTGGAAGGCCCGGCAGTGGACGCCATGGAGGAACAACTGGCCGTCGCCTGGTACAGCAGCCCTGGAGACATGCCACAGGTCAAGCTTTGCTTTTCTTTTGATTCGGGAAAAACCTTTACCCAGCCCGTAAGAATAGATGAGGGGCAGCCGCTTGGCAAGGTGGATGTGGCCTTTTACGACAAAAAGCGCGTAATGGTAAGCTGGGTGGAGAAAAAGGAAGAGGGCGCCTATCTCATGGCGGCCCTGTTGAACGATAAGGGAGAGCTTTTAAAAAAGCGTTCCATTGCGCCGGTGAGTGAAGCGGCCCCTGCTGGCTTTCCGGTGCTGGCAAGGGCCGAAAAGGGCCTGCTGCTGGCCTGGAAGGATGGTGAGGATGGCTTTGCTCCGCTGCAGGCGGTTTGGCTCAGGCTGCGCCGCTGATACATTATGGTGCCCTGCCCGGCTGCCTGAAAACTAATGCCAGGGGCAGGCGGGCAAGCACTTGTTTTTCGGGCAGCATTCCCCTAGCTTTGTAGTATGATAGAGATCGGAAAATACCAGACGCTGACGGCGGCCCGCCGCATCCCCCACGGCATGGTGCTGGTGGATGAAGAAGGAGACGATGTATTGCTGCCCAACAAATACGTACCGGAAGGTTTACAGCCGGAAGACTCCATCGAGGCCTTTGTTTATGCCGACTCCGAGGACTGGCCCATTGCTACTACCCAAAAACCCAAAGCGGCACTGCACGAGTTCGCCTACCTGCAGGTGGTAGAGGTAACGCCCTTCGGCGCTTTCCTGGACTGGGGCCTCGACAAGGACCTGCTCGCGCCCTTCGCCGAGCAGGCGAAAAAGATGGAGCGCGGCAAACGATATCTGGTCTATCTGCTGCTCGATGAGCAGACCGACCGCATGATCGCCTCCAGCAAGCTGAAGAAATTCCTGGAAACGGAAAACATTCAGCTGGAAGAAGGGCAGGAGGTGGATCTGCTGATCGGCCCGCCTACCGATATCGGCTACAACGCCATCATCAACAACTGCTACCTGGGCCTGGTGTACAAAAGCAACCTCTTTCTGGACATTCAACCCGGCGAAAAGCGCAAGGGTTACATCCTTAATGTCCGCCCCGATAAGAAGATAGACGTGACGCTCCAGAAACCGGGCTACGCCAAAGTAGAGCCCAATGCCGAAAAGATCCTCAACCGGCTGAAGGAGAACGAGGGCTTCCTTCCCCTGCACGACAAGAGCGATCCCGAAGAGATCCGCGAACAGATGGAGATGAGCAAAAAGACCTTCAAAAAAGCGATTGGCGCACTGTATAAACAACGCCTTATCGAGATCGAAGAAAATGGCGTCCGTTTAATAAGCGAATAGCGATAAACCTCACATAAAATACAGCATCACATACCCCGCC
>CAYVVK010000545.1:0-4804 GCA_964454855.1 uncultured Phaeodactylibacter sp.
GAGCCGGATTCTTCAAGGACTATAATTTCCGCACCGATGCTTTCACCGCCGTGCCTTCCCTGGCCGGCGCTTTCCCCCTCTTCTTCAACATCGCTCTGCCCGAACAGGCGGAGATGGTGGCCGAAGTGCTCAAAAAAGACTTCCTCAAACCCGGCGGCTTCGTCACCACCCTCAACCTCACCGGCCAGCAGTGGGACGCCCCCAACGGCTGGGCGCCCCTGCAGTGGATATGCATTCAGGGCTTGCGCAATTACGGCCATAACGAACTGGCCGAGGAGGCCGAAAAACGCTGGACGGATCTCAACATCAAGGTGTACCGCAACACCGGCAAGCTGGTGGAAAAGTACAATGTGGAAGACCTCAGCCTGCTGGCGGGCGGCGGCGAATACCCCGTGCAGGATGGCTTCGGCTGGACGAATGGGGTGTTGCTGAGGTTGTTGGAGGAGTAGGAGGTGACGCTTTCCCGCCCAGGTAGGCGGAGCGAAAGGTGTCGCCTCCGCCGATTTGGGCCTTAGGGCCCTGGCTGCGGAAAGCCAGCAGGCCTATCGCCAGCTTAATCCAACATTAAAAATAACCAGCGCCCCTCAGCCAAAAAAATTTATTCTTATCTTGTTGCCCTTCATATTTATTGCACCAAGATCAAGCCTTCTGCCCCGCTTGTGGGTAGCTGCTACTCCTTCAGGAGGCCGGGAGGCGCGCGCAAGCAATTTTCACCAGTTCACGAAAAGCCAGCATCTTCATGTACCAACACACGAAAAGCCCCTTCGGCAAATACGAAAAACACATCCTCTCTGATGAAGCCGCCGGCAACCGCCTCGAGCTGGTGCCCGGTTTCGGGGCCTGCATCCTGGACATTCAGCTCGACGGGCAGTCCATCCTGGACGGGTACGAAAGCCCCGAAGAAATGGCCATCAACCGCTGGGCCAAGAACGTCTTCCTCTTTCCTTTTCCCAACCGGCTGAAGCAGGGCGTGTACGAATGGGAGGGACAGGCCTATCAGTTCCCCATTAACGACGGGCAAACCGGCAATGCCCTGCACGGCTTCGGCATGGACAAACCCATGGAAGTATCGGAAGTCGACACCGGAAAGGACGAGGCCCGCATCAAATGCCGTTACCACTATGAGGGGCAGTTCGATTCCTACCCTTTCCCGTTTCAGCTGGAGGCCACCATAAGCCTCGGCGCTCCCGCTTCGGTAAAGATAGAGATGCAGGTGCAAAACACCGGCAAGGGGCCCATTCCCTTCGGCATGGGCTGGCACCCTTACTTTCAGCTTTCGGAGGAGGCCGGCCAGGTCCTTTTGCAACTGCCGCCCTGCAACATGATCGGCGTTGACCAGGTGATGATCCCCACCGGCAAGCGCTATGAGTACACTACCTTTACTCAGCCCCGCCGCATCACCTCGGAGGTGCTTGACAACTGCTTCGCCCTCCGGCAGAAAGAAGGCGAGGTTCAGTTGCTGCTACGCGGCGATAAGGGAGAACTACGGTACTGGCAGGAAGTAGGAGAAGGGAAATTCGGTTACCTGCAACTCTTCACCCCCCCTCACCGGCAATCGCTGGCCGTAGAACCAATGAGCTGCAATATTGACGCTTTCAATAATGAAGAAGGGCTGTTGAAGCTGCAGGCCGGAGAAAGGGCGGCCGCCAGCTTCGGTTTCAGCTTCGAGGCAAAAAAATAGCCGGCGCACTATGCATAGGCGCCGGCTTTAGGTATATCTTATTTACAAAGCCTGATTACGAGCCGAGATAGTTCTTCAGCAGTTTGCTGCGGTTGGCGGAGCGCAATTTGTTGATGGCCTTGTCTTTGATCTGGCGAACCCGCTCGCGCGTAAGGCCGAACTTCTCTCCGATATCCTCCAGAGACATGGGGTGCTCCACGCCGATGCCGAAGTACAGCTTGATGACGTCGCACTGCCGGTCGGTCAGGGTGCTCAGGGAACGTTCAATTTCCTTGCGGAGCGATTCCTGGTAATCCAGGGCGGAGTCGGTATCCGGGGTGCTGCTGTTCTCCAGCACGTCGAGCAGGGAGTTGTCTTCCCCTTCCACGAAGGGCGCATCCATGGAAACGTGGCGGGCGGCCACGCCGAGGGTGGTTTCCACCTCTTCGGTCGGTATTTCGAGCATATCCGCCAGTTCGTCGGCGGAAGGCTCGCGTTCGTATTCCTGCTCCAGTTCGGAGAAGGCCTTATTGATCTTATTGAGCGAGCCTACCTTGTTGAGGGGCAGGCGGACGATGCGGGATTGCTCGGCCAATGCCTGCAGGATAGACTGGCGAATCCACCAAACGGCATAGGAGATGAATTTAAAACCCCGCGTTTCATCAAAACGCTGAGCGGCCTTGATCAGGCCGAGGTTGCCTTCGTTGATAAGGTCACTGAGGGATAATCCCTGGTTCTGATATTGTTTAGCTACAGACACGACGAAGCGCAGGTTGGCCTTGGTGAGCTTTTCCAGGGCGGCCTGGTCACCTTGCTTGATGCGCTTGGCGAGTTCTACCTCTTCCTCGGGAGTCAGCAAGTCTACTTTTCCAATTTCCTGAAGGTACTTCTCTAGGGACTGGCTTTCGCGGTTGGTAATAGACTTTGTAATCTTAAGCTGTCTCATGTACGCAAATTGTTTTAAAGTTTAAAGTCAATACAATGTGATGAAAGCGGGTTCTTAGGGAGGATATGATGGGAATACAGAGGTGTACGTCAGAAATCGCTTCAGTAGAAGCGGTGTGAGATTTCTTTTTCAATCTTTCTAATCACTGCTTGTGTTTATACCTGTTAGGTTATTTTTACAGGCTACAAAAGTAAAGGATTTTACTATGTCAGTCAAGGGCTGCTTCATATTTACTTAACATCATGGGTACCAACAGCCCAACGGGCAAATAAGTTCTTTTACCTTCACATTCAGTTCTTTCCGCCCCCTGGATAGCGGTAAAAACGCTTTCCTGCCATCAGAAATTTCGGCTCCTCAGGGAGGCGCCAAACGGCAGAATGGCAAATGCGCGGAAGGGGAAAGAAAGCCCCCTGCCCCTCCTTACCCAGCAGCTGCCTACTACTCATATTTCCCCGCCAGGCAATTTTTTTGGAAAAATCATTTTTTTATTTTTTATTGTGGTGCAAGCATTCCGGCTTTTTACCGCTTGCCCTCTGGCATCACTCCCTTGAACAAAAATAGAGCGGCCGGTAAAATGGCATGGCTACTCAATTCAATGAGGCAACAGAAAGCCACTTCTCTTTTCCGCTCAACTTTTGAACACCTTGATAACGCATAAAAAACGGTATGGAACGCGTAAAGTTTACGATGGAATTCATCTTCCGGGCCTCCCCCTCTATCCTGTATAAGTTTTTTACTACTCCATCCTGCCTGGTCCGCTGGTTCTGTGATGAGGTGGACATACAGGGACAGGTCTTTACTTTCTTCTGGAGCGGCTCTGAAGAAGTGGCGGAAGTCATCGAGGATGTGGAGGATGAAAAGATCCGCTTTCGCTGGCTGGAGGCCGATGACGAGGAAGAATACCTGGAGTTTGACATTTCCAAGTCGCCCGTCACAGGAGAGACCATTCTCTTCGTTACGGACTTCTGCGACGAAGACGAAGTAGCCGACCAGAAACAGCTGTGGGAAAGCCAGATCCAGGAATTGAAGAAGGAGACGGGGGGGTAGGTTTCAGTGGGCCCTGTGGAATACTCGCTTCGCGAATTCCACAGGGCGGGCAGTGGGCCTCCTACGCCCTCCGGGCTACGGCGGCTAAAAGCAGTAAGCAGTCTTCGACAGCCGTAGCTGTGGCGAAGGCGGGGGGGGATCAAAGGCGAAAAAACACGAAAGGCCTTTCTGCCCATCTGTGGCAGAGAGGCCTTTCCGGTTAGGGGTTAGGGGGCGGAGCTCCTCCCTTGAGCATCGTCCCGAGAATAAGCACAATACCGGCCACGATCAGCAGGCCGGCCAGGAAATGGAAAAACCCTCCCAGGGGGTTGGACAGCGAAACGATGCCCAGGACGATGCCGCCGGCCAGAAGGACGATGCCCAGGATCAGGGAAACCGCGCTCCAGAAGCGCTTCGGGCTTTCGTCCTGCCCTATTTTAAAGCCCTTCTTTTCGAGTTTGCGGGCGAGTTTGTCCCGTTTGCGCTCCAGCCGTTCTCTGAATTTCTTTTTTTTGGCCTCCCGGCGGGCTTCCCGGGCCTCTTTTTGCTCCTGCTTGGCCGTAACGATGGTTTCGGCGGCAGGAGAAGCGTTTATCCGGACGGCCGCTCCCGCCTGAGGGGCCAGCAGCAGCAAAGCCGCAAAGGCCAATAGGGTTTTCAAGTGCATAGCCATAGTTTATTTGTTTTTTACGATTCTTTAAGATATATGTTTCAGCGCTAATGCCGATATTCCTAAGCAAAATATTTACCTTTACTTCGCAGATTATTTACACCCTATGAAGATATACTTTGGACTGGCGCTGGATGAACCCGCCCTTCCCCAGGCAAGGGACAATTCCGGAGGCACGCACTACCTCGGCCCGCAGGGCTTATTGTTCTTCCTGGAGGCTCATCTCGGCCTGCTCGGCCATCCCAACAACGACGAGTATCTGCGCGTAGAACAATACCGGCAGGCCCTGCGCCTTCACCTGGAGGGGCAGCCCAACCCCTTTTATCAGGCTTCTTTCGAGGCCGACCAGTTTGCTACGGCCACCAGCCTGCTGAAGCGGCGCGATGAACTGCTGCTCGCCGGCTGGGATTTCCGCCGCGATGGGCAGCTGCCGGAACGGCTTGGCTGCCTGGCGGAAGTGGAAGCCCTGAGCGCCTATTTAGAAGACAAGCAGGAGAAAGAC
>CAYVVK010000546.1:0-4802 GCA_964454855.1 uncultured Phaeodactylibacter sp.
CCGGCCCGGATGCGCAGGTAACCGGTAACTGCGGGGATGGCGGAAGCGGTAGCCCACACAAGCGGGTCATTCTTCTGTCCCGGTGTAATATCGGTGTACATGCGGGCGCTGATGAAAGACAGGCTGGCCACGGTGGAAGTATGGCCGGAGAAGAAAGAAAAGCGGGCATCAGGCTTCAGCTTTCTAGGCAGGGGTACATCAGGATTGTATATAAAGGGGCGAGGGCGGCGGGCGCTTACTTTGGTAAGCTGGGTCAAAGCCGTATTGAGCAAGAAGCCTTCCAGCGCAATGATGGCATGCCTGCCGAAATCATCTCTGCTGTTTTTATCGATCAGCAGGCCCAGGGGCAGTACAATGGAGGATTGCAGAAAGCGGTCGCTCACCCTGGCGGCAGGCACAGACCACTGCCGGCTTACCCATCGGTCGATGCCCCAGATGTCATCGCGCTGCTGCTGTAAAGTACGGATATCTTCCGGCTGAAAAGGCGCCACTTTATTGGTGAGCAGGATACTGCCGCTGAGCAGGCTGGCGCCACCTCCGGCCAGCCAGGCATCCCTTGAATCTGTTGGCCCGTAAGTAGATTGGGCAAAAGCAGAAAAGGAAAGGAGCACGGTGATAAAACAGGTAAAGAGATGGTGGCGCATGGTTTCCGTCTTTTTCAGAAAAAAGACAAATCTACCACACTATTCTTCAAAAGAAGGAAGCTAACATAAAAAAAGCGCTCCGAGGGAAACGCTTAAAGTTGAATTTAATCTAAACGAAACAGAAAATTAAAGAGGATATAAGTGCGTTGGCCTATAAGGTTCCTTCAGGTGGCCAGTGTCAGCTTGAATTCCGCGGGAATATGCTTATCTTTGCGGCATAGTTTACTAATGCATTTTAACCTTTCGCCCCAGCCTTTCGGCCGGGGCGTAGGTTTTTCTCACACATCTAAAGTTCACTAAATCTCTTGATCTGCTGTTTTCGCTTAGGCATTTGCTGCCGACCTTGAAGCACCGGTGCCTACAGTTTCCTGAGCACCTCCCTTTTCCGCTTTGCTGATGGCCAGAGAATAGATCACCAGGCCAAAGCCGATCTTGTTCACTGCATCACCCAGGTTGTAGATGATGTCCAGGGAAGAAGAGGGAATGACGCCAGCCAGCCAGCCGGTATCCATAGCCATGTAGCCGATCGGATAAATGGCCCAGCCAACGAATACGAACCAAGCAAGGGCGCTGAAGGCCTTCTGCAGGATGGGGTCATTGGAATTGTTAGACAAGCGGCGGGCAGAGCCGAACCATACTTCGTACAGAATTCCGGCGTAGCCGATGGTGGAAATGAAACCCCAAAGCGGAGACTGGTCGCGGAAGATGGTCTCACCCAGGTAGCCGGCAACAAGCATGAGCACGGAATAGGCGATCATCTTCCAGAGCAGGCCCATCTTGGCGCCGAAAACACGAAGAATGAGGTAGAACTCCACACACATCAGGGGAACCGTCAGTATCCAGTCGATGTAACGGAATTCGGTGGGAGACGCCTGGTTCTCGGCCCAGAAGTCTCTCATGTAGAAATAGTGAACGGCTGCGATGAAGGTGATCAGCCCGGAAACGAGCATGCTGTCTTTCCACTTGCCTTGTACCCGGCCAATCTGGAAGAAGAAAAATACCGTCGCAGCGGCCATGGCCATAGATCCGATGAAGAACGTAAAGCCTACGTAGTCACCAGACTTCAGCTGGGCCAATAACAGTGGTTCGAAGTTTACTAATGCATCCATTGTGAAATACTATTTTGTTAAAGAACTGTTAAAGACTAGTGGGAAAACAGAGCAACTTTTAAATGGTTTAAAAAATTTCAAAAATTTTTGAATGCTCCGAACAAACTAAATCATTGCTCCTCAATCCTTAAATTATCTACTGATTCCGCAACGGGCAATTCCTGATCGGTATGATATGGGGTTTCGCGAGGTCATCTTACCAGGCGGTTCTGCTTATGCTTCGGGCACCCTTATTCCGCCGCCAGCCGATATCGGGCAGGCGGCTTTCATCAATAATGACATCTGCTGCCGGCGATTTGGCCAGGCCGCGCGATAATTTAACCCGCACTAAAGCCCGGAGAAAAGGCAACAATGGAAGGCTGGAAAAGATCCTGGCCTCCTGTCCGACATGAGAGCGCTCTTCCAGGAAGCGAAGAATGGTTGTCATCCTGTTGCGGTGGAAAAGCTGGCTGAAGATCACCTTGCCGTGTTGGCCGTGATCCTGCAGGATATTGAGCAGCAGGGAATCGTAAAACTGAAAGCGAGTGGGAAGGAGCGGCTCTCCGAGAGGAGAATTTTCATTTTCCAACTGCTGTACAATGCGCTGCGCCTGTTGCTGAATGTTCTTGAAAGCGTAACCGGTTGTCGGCTTTACCGCTCCTCCCACAGTACCAAGGTTGACGATACGGGCGCCGAGTGCCGCCGGGAAAGGTTTGTCCGTCATCGGGATCGCGCCCTTTTCCCGTTCGGTGATCTCGTATTTTTCTATTCCTAACGTATCGGAGAGGTAGGCCTCCAATGCTCTTTCGTAGCTTTTCTGATGCAGGCGATGCGGGGAAAATATGGTGTACTCCACCAATGCTTCCCGCTCCGATACCGGAAGTAGGTAAAAAAACCTGGTGCTGTTGTACTGAGGCGTACGGAAGTCCATGAGAATGCCCTTGCCGGGGTCGAACTGCGGTTTATCACAGCGAATCCACCAGCCGGTAAAATGCTGAAGGAGGAAGTGGTGCTTCTTTTCCCGGACGGCAGCTTCCTGCCCGCCCCGGAAACAACTGTTGAATACCCAGCTTCCTTCGAAGCGCTGCTCCCCTACCTGCACGCAGGCTCCTTCTGAAGTGGAATCCATGTCAGAAATGAGCCCTCGAAGAAATTTGACATTGGGCAGGGCGGCGAGGGTGGTTTTCACCTTTCGGTAAAAATCGATACTGCGGATCATTTTGTACCGCATGAGGCCGAGCGCGCCTTCGCGCTCACCTTTCTCGTCGATGAAGGACAGCACCGGCCATTGCTTGAAAACGATATCCTCAAAGATATCTGCCTTATCCGACCAGTAGCACCAGGTACGGTCGTTGCCCTGTTTTTCGTCTGCGTCGATGATAAGCACGCGCTTATCGCGCAAAGTGCTTTTCGAGAGGTAATATGCGAGACTAAGCCCGGCACACCCACCGCCCGCGATGATGTAGTCGTACTTCATCGAATTAGTTTACTAATGCATTTGGATAGAAGTCCAATGGTGAGACAAAGATGTCGGATTTTTGTTTAAGAAAATAGGCAAAAAAGTGAGTGGATTTTTAAACAAAATACCTGCCAAGGGCATAAATGCCCTAATTTATTTGCAAACAGACGGCATTCTGGGAGATAAAATTTGTTTGGCGGAAGTAACTGCCTCTCGTTTCTTCACTCTTCTCCCTCCAAAAGCCCCGGCAACACCTTTGGCACCCGAAACCGCTGCCCATGCGCTTTCTGATACACCTTGCACCGCGCAATAAATTCCTCCACCCCATAGTCATTGATGTACTGTATCACGCCTCCCTTGAAGGCGGGAAATCCCCAGCCGTAGATGCTGCCCAGGTTGGCGGCGGGAATGGAATGAATGACCTTTTCCTGCATGCACCAGACGGCTTCCAGTACCTGGGCAAAGAGGAAGCGGTTGATGAGTTCCTGGCGGCTGTAATCCGCCTGGCTGGAAGGAAAGTGCTCGGCCAGCTCCGTCCACAGGCGAGGCTCCTCATCGGTGGGATAGTCGTAGAAGCCGGCGCGCTTTTGCTTTCCCGGGCGCTGCAGATCCTCCAGCATTTTGGTGATGACGGCCACTGCCGGGTGTTGCACGTACTTGGAGCCGTAATGTTCTGCCGCCTGGTTTTCATACTTCAGCACCATATTGAGGCCCAGCCCGTCGGCCAGGGCGAGAGCGCCCTCAGGCATGCCGGCCTGCCGCCCCAGGTTTTCGATCAGGGCGGGCGGATAGCCTTCCTGCAGCATGGTAATGCCTTCCAGGATGTAAGTATTGTGCACGCGGGCGGCGTAGAACCCCCAGTCGTCCTTCACCACTATGGGCGTCTTGCGGATGGCCTTGACGAAATCGAAAGCACGCGCTACCGTCTCATCGGAGGTTTTGGCGCCACGCACGATCTCCACCAGGGGCACCTGCTCGGCGGGCGGGAAGAAGTGCAGGCCCACGTAGTTTTCCGGGCGCATGGAGGCATCCGCCAGCTGGGTAATGGGGATGGAAACGGTATTGGTGGCAAAAAGGGAGTATTCGTCCATAAACTCTTCCGCCTCGCGGGTCACTTTCTGTTTGACCATGCGGTTCTCGAAGACGGCTTCTATTACCAGGTCGCATTCCTCAAAATCGCGGGAAGATTCGGTGGTGGCAATGCGGCTGAGCATGTGCTCCCGCTGCTCGTGCGTGCGCTTGCCATTGGCCACCAGGGTATTGAGCCGCCGGCGCACGTATTCGCTGCCGCGCTCGGCGATGGGCTTGGAGACATCCTTGAGCACCACTTCCAGCCCGGCATCGAGGCAGGCGAAGGCAATGCCCGAGCCCATTCTTCCGGCGCCGATGACGCCCACTTTCCGGGGGCGGAACTTACCGAAGCCCTTGGGCCGGTTCTTGCCCTGTTTGATGTAGTTGAAATCGAACCAGAAGGCCTTGATCATATTCTTGCAGGCCTTGCTGAGCACCAGATCGGTATAATAGCGGCTCTCGATGCGGCAGGCGGTATCAAAGTCGGCCTTGCTGCCCTCCGACAAGATGTTCAATACGGCCTGCATGGCAGGATAGTTG
>CAYVVK010000547.1:0-4798 GCA_964454855.1 uncultured Phaeodactylibacter sp.
GGCGATTCGGGACTGCCTTTGAGGAAAAGATTTAGATTAGATGCTATGGATGCTCTTTTTGCCCTGTCGGGCAAAAATGATGCTGCGGCCATTTTGGCCGGTAGATGCTGTTGATGCTATCCACACCATCCACAGCACCTACTCCAACATAGCTTCCAGCCCCCGCAACTGCTCCGCATTTAAAAACTCGATAAAGCCGAGATTCACCGGTTCCTCCCCATCGCTGTAAATGAAGTAGAGCTTATGTTGCCCTTCGGTTTTTTCCAGGGGGATGGACAGGTGTTGCAGGCCATCCGCTACGAAAGCGCTGCAGATGTCCGCCTCGCCGATCAGGGGCCCGTGCCTGTCTTTGATCCGCACTTCAATTTTTCCGGCCACATTTGTTTCCGGAGGGATGGCCAGTATGACCTGCAGGGATTCTATTCCGGACAGGCCGATGTTTTCGAAGCCGATGTAATTGGCATTGTTCAGCTCTATGGCGTCAAAGGAGTTTTTGATATCGGGGAAATCTCCTTTTCTGATCCTCACCTGCTCGGCATTGGAGCTGAAATCGCGCTCTACAGCCCGGAGGCGGTAGTGGCGGAGCATAAGCTGATCCCGGGCGGTGATGGGTTTGACGCCCCCTCCGCCCCGGTCGGTATAGCTGGCGCTGAATACATAGCGGCCCTGGCTGTTGGTTTCCAGGTGCTCCTGGAAGACGTATTGTCCCTTAATGGGGAACCGGGCCGTCTCTTTCTCATTGTTGAGGGACAGAATGAACTTCACCATTTTCTGAGCATCGGCATCGCTGAGGGCAGGGTGGGCCGACATCATCCGTTCGCCCCAAACGCCACCGCCGCCATTGATGATCTTGCCGGCCAGGGCTTGCACCAGCTCCGGGCTTTCCTTGTCGTATCGTTCGGCGATCTCCTGATAGGAAGGGCCGATGGAGGCCTTTTCGATCTGATGGCAGGCCAGGCAGTCGGATCCCTGGATGAGCTTTTCTCCAGGCGAAGCAATGGCCTGTTGCTGATGGCCCATGGCGATCTCGGTGATGTCGTAGCCTTCTTCCAGGTAATCGATATTCAGGGTAACTTCCTCGGGAGAAATGCCTGCCTGCAGGCTTCCATCCTCCTTGTCCTTTACTTGTATCTCGTAGTTTATTTTTTGCTTATCCCAGTAGAAAGTTGTATTGCCGTCGAGGGCGATCTCCAGCTCGGGCCGAGAATTGCCCACCCAGATCTCTTTTTCGGTAGTGCCTATGGCTCCGCTAGGGTCGGTGGCGATCAGGCGGATGATATGCATGCCGTTCTCTTCGAAGGTGAAGCGAGCGCTGCTGTCCGTGGAAATGAGGGTGCCGTCGGCGTACCATTTGTAAGTTAAGGGGTCGGCATCGTAGTCTATGGAAGGGCTGGCGGAGAGGCTCACTGCCAGCGGTGCGGTGCCGTATTGATCGGAGAGTTTGATCTCTGGCATGGGCGGGCGGTTGCCGGGGTGGTATTTGAGCTGTACGAGGCGGGCGTCATTGTTCTGAGCGAACCAGGCCTTGCCGTATTCCAGAAGGAAGAGCTCACCCCGGGGCGTGAACTCCAGGTCGGTAGGGTTGGAGAAAGAGTGGGAAGGCATAAAGCGCTCCATGCGCTGGAAATTTCCCTCTTCATCCATGGTAACCACCATCATCCAGCCTCTCATCCATTCGTAGATGAAGAGCTTTTCGTCAAAATATTCCGGATAGCGGTTGGGGTTGTCATACACCTTGTCGTAGTAGTAGGTGGGCCCCGCCATGGCCGTCCTTCCGCCGCTGCCCGCCTGCGGAAATTCTTCAGATTTCCCGTAAGGGTACCAGATAAATGCCGGTTGGGCGGGAGGCAGTACTTCCAGGCCAGTATTGAAGGGCGATTGGTTGAGGGGGCGTTCGGGCTCGAAAGGTTGCCCGGAAACCCGCGCATCGAAATCGTAGCCGTGGTAGGGCTTGTTGTTGCCCACGAACAGCGGCCAGCCGAAATAGCCGGGCGCAGGCGCTCGGTTGATCTCATCGTGGCCGGCGGGGCCGCGACCTTCCTTTGCTTCTGCGGCATCGGGCCCCACGTCGCCCCAATACAACACGTTTTTTACGGAGTCGACCGCTATCCGGTAGGGGTTGCGGCAGCCCATGGCGTAGATCTCAGGGCGCCCTTTCGAGCCATCTTTGGGAAAGAGGTTGCCTTCGGGTATTTGGGATTCGCCCGCTTCGGTGATCTGTATGCGCAGCACCTTTCCCCGCAGGTCATTCGTATTGGAGGAGCTGCGGCGGGCGTCGAAGGGCTTTCTTCCCGGCCTGCCGTCTATGGGTGCATAGCCATTCGATTTGAAGGGGTTGGTGTTGTCCCCTACGGAGATGTACAGCGTCCTGTCCCTGCCGAATTGCAGGGAGCCGCCGGAGTGGCAGCATTCCTCCCGCTGCACGGGAATGCTGAGGAGTATGTGCTCGTCGGTAAGGGCGTACAGGCCCTTGGGTTCGTAGGTAAAGCGGGAGACCAGCTGCCGGGAGGAATCGGGGTCAGAATAGAAAAAGTAGACCCAGCGGTTGCTGTAGAAGCTAGGGTCGACGGCCACGCCCAGCAGGCCGTCCTCGTGATCTGTGTGTACCCGCATCTGGTGGACGGTGCGCAATTCCCGGCGTTTGAGGTTGTATTCTTTTATGGCTCCTTTCCGTTCTACAAAAATGATCTTTTCGCCGGGCAGAAAGTCGAGTTCCATGGGCTCGTTCAGGTTCTCGGCGAGCACCACCTTCTCGAAGCGGTTCTCTGCGGGAGCTACGGTAGGTTTGGAGTAATCGACGCCGCTTCCGCCTCCTGCGGCGTACTGAATGCCGCCCCAGAGATGTTCCAGGAAGAGCGGTTCGGCATAGGTTTCGGAAGTATGCCCCAGGCCGGTGTACCAGCTGCGGCCGCCGTCGAATTCGCGGTACCAGGCGATGGGGTGGTTGTCTCCCATGTTGCCGCCTTCGTAGCTGTCTTCATCCAGCATCAGCAGCTTGTTGGTGGAAGAGATGAGTTGCTTGAAATTGTACCACTCATCCGTCCTCATCCATTTTTCCGGCAGGTGTTTGGTGGAAATATGCTCCCCGTCCACTACCTCGATGGCAGCTTCATGCGTGCCCGGCGGGTGCCCGGCAAAGTAGCCGCCCACGAGTTCGTTGTACCAGGGCCATTCGTATTCGGTATCGGTGGCGGAGTGTACGCCTACGAAGCCGCCTCCGCCCTGCACCCAGCGCTGAAATTCCAGTTGCTGTGCTTCGTCGAGCACATCTCCGGTAGTACAGAGAAAGATGATGACGTGGTACTGTTGGAGCTCACTTTGTGTAAATACCGAGGCGTCTTCGGTGGCATCCACCTGGAAATTGTATTTTTCACCCAACTCCCGGATGGCCTGTGTGCCTTCCTCGATGGAGGCATGCCGGAAACCTTCTGTTTTGGAGAATACCAGCACCCGGAGTGAGGGATCAGTTTCCAGGCAGCCCCAGAGCATTACAGATAGGGCCATCAACAACAGATAGCGGAAAAGAGGGAATCTTTTGATCTTCATATTTCTATTAGACTTTGGACGCCAGACATCAGCCATACGGCCCGTAGGGGATGCCAGACGCCAGATCGCATATCTTTAATTATCAAAGCTTTACGGCTACACCATATCGGAGCTTTGCCTGGCAGAGCCATCGATTATATCTTTAATTATCAATGACTTGCCGTCTGAAATCTGAAATCTGATATCTTGTGTCCAAAGTCCAAATTTCTAGCAATGTTCAAAAAAAAACAACCTCTTTTTTGCCGGCAGCTTTAGCTACCCAAAATTAGGACATCGTTTTTAGAATAAAGTTTACCCCCCCTTCCATACCCTGCCGTCTTCTCTGATGTACCATACCGCTTCTCCCTGCGGCAATGAGATCAGGAAAAGATGGGCATCGGCATACAAAATGGTAAAGGCCGCTTCGGCTTTAGGCGTTTCGGGGAGTTTTAGGCTGGAAAGTTGATCAGAATAGGTGCCGTGTTTCTTTTTGTAGTCCTGCTGGGCATAGTACAACTGCCGCAGCAGCCATTTGACGTCATCTTCCGGCATGGGCTGGAAAGCTACTTTTTCTTTTCCCGCCACGGCATCTGTAAACTGTACAAACCCCCAGGTCTCCGGCTGGTGCATGGCGATCACGCCCTGTGGCGACCACACCCAGTTGTATTCCGGGTAGGTTTTCCCGGTTTTAGGGTTTATCGTCTTTTTGTAGCCTTTATCGGCCTCGATGCGCCAGTTGACCCGGGAGAAGTTGACCCGCCAGGTATCGCCGGCTTCGGGATGCCCCTTTTCCGGCGCCGCTTCTTCCAGGATCTGCCAGGGAATGGCCAGCTCTATCGTCCACTTGTCATCTTTATCCGTAGGATCGTTCAGCGTGCCGTACAGCTGAATGCCTGTTTTCAGGCCGGCGATATCCCAGCCGTCGATGGCCTGGCCACCGTCGCGGTAGGGCTTGGTGAGCATCAGGTCCCACTCGGTGCCCAGGGCATTGACTTCCAGTTCGTAGTAGTTGTGCGTATCGCCATCGGGGTCGATGAATATCTCAAAGTCGTTATCGTAAAAGATGACGGTGTCTCTTTTCTTTAGCCTGGCCCAGAGGTGTTCTTCTGTCAGCTCGGCGGCGATGTAGAAGTACTGCTCGTCCCAGAGCATCTTAGCCCGGGTGGGTTGAAGCGGCTTGGGGCGGATATCGCCTTCGATGTCGATGAAAGTAGCCGTCCAGGGAGCGGCTGCCCACTCCTCGTCCTCCAGCTTTCCATCGACGGTGATGGGG
>CAYVVK010000548.1:0-4500 GCA_964454855.1 uncultured Phaeodactylibacter sp.
GGGACGGCTACGGCGGGAGAAGATTACAGCCTCGGGCTGAGCGCTTCGGGAGAGATCACCGAGCCTTCTGCTCAATGGTTGGTGGAACTGATGGTGCCCGATGATGGAGAAGGCGAAGAGGTGGAAACCATCGAGATAAACATTAGCGGGCAGATTTGCTCGGAAAAAACCTATATCATAAAATTATTTGACCCTTTGCAGATCGAAGGGCCGGCCAGCGCGCTTTGTTCCACTGAACCCATTACGCTTAATGTCGTCGGTGAACAGGAAGCATTGGAAACTTTCAACTTCAGTTGGAGCACCGGCCAGGTAGGGCCAGCCATTGAAGTAAATCCCACGGAGACTACGGCTTACATCCTGGAGTACGGCGATGCACTCAATACCTGCACCCGGGAATTCACCATCGTACTGGAAAACCCGCAATCCACCCTGGATCTGGAACTGTGCACCAACGAGGAAGGGGTAGTCGTCAACGGTACATTGTACGACTTCTTCAATCCTGCCGGCTTAGAAGTCATCGAAGGAGGTAGTGCCGCCGGTTGTGACTCCACTGTTACCATCAACCTCACGCCCAAAGTATCCGAAACCCTGAATACCGGCCTCTGCCCGGGTGAAAGCCTTATCGTAAATGGAGAGGCCTATGGGCAGGAGCGGTTATCAGGCATGGAAGTGATCAGCGGCGGTGCAGCCGATGGCTGCGATTCGGTAGTCTATGTCGATCTCTTCCTTCTGGAAGCCGATACTACGGAGTTTAGAGCCACCCTTTGCGAAGAGGAAACCATAGAGATCAACGGAACCTTCTACGGGATAGGCAATCCGGGTGGGGTAGAGGTGCTGGAGAATGCCGCCGTGAACGGCTGCGATTCGGTGGTAATGATCAACCTGGATTTTTATCCCCGGCGCGAAAGCAGGGTGGAAGCTGCCATCGAAGAAGGGCAGGCCTACACCATCGGCGGGCAAAGCCTGGCCGCCAACGGCGAACACCGCCTCAGCTTTACCGATCAGAACGGCTGCGACAGCATAGTGACGGTGAACCTGGCTGTTACACCGGTAACCAGCACCCTTACCGATTCCATCGCCATAGGTATGACGGCCAGGCAATGCCTGAACACGGCCCTCTTCCAGTCGGTGGCCTCCGTTACTAACCTCTGCGAAAATCCGGGTAGCGGCACTACTTTTGAAATAGAGGAAAGCACCGCCTGCCTGGATTATACCGGCACCGAAGCAGGCGTAGATACCGCCTGCCTGCTGGCCTGCGATGGCCTGGGCCTGTGCGATACCACCTACCTCATCGTCAGCGTATTCACCAACCTGCTGGATGCTGTGGACGATCGCGACACTACCGTTTTCAATGAAACCAAAATCGTTCCCGTACTGGCCAATGACTGGATAAGCTCCACCGTGCTGACGGATCAGTATATCGTGGAGCCCCCCCAATATGGCGCTGCTGCCGTCAATGGAAACGGCACCATCACCTACGATCCCAACCTTACGGCCTGCCTGCAGGAGGACGAATTTTCTTACGCCATCTGCAATGAGATCGGTTGCGACACGGCCACAGTTGCCATCTGGCTGGCTGATGCCACTGGTATTTGTGATGGCGTCTGGCCCGGAGATGTCAACAACGACGGCATCGTCAACCAGATCGACCACTGGGCAATCGGCCTGGCGTATGGCAGAAACGGCCCTGTTCGCCCCAATGCCAGTAATAACTGGGAAGCCCAACCCATGATCGACTGGAACGGTACCACGACCTTCATTTACGAGTTCAACCTCAAATACACGGATTGCAACGGCAACGGAGCCATCAATTCCGATGACGTATACGCCATCTACCTCAATTGGGGAAGAACCCATCCGCTGGCGCCGGTACGCTATGATTTCCCCAACCGCCCTCTTGCCCGCTCACTGGAACAGAGAAAAGTGGAAGGACAAGAGCAGGAGCTGGCCTTCTCGCTGGGGTCGGAAAACCAGCCTCTGGCCGATGCCTACGGCCTGGCCTTTGAGGTGTATTTTAACCCGGCAATGGCCGGCGGTTTCCACTTTGATGCTGCCGGAGGATGGCTGGGCGCCGAAGGCGAAGACATGATGGTGCTCCAAAAAGTGGATGCCGAAGCAGGTATCGCCTACCTCTCCCTGGTGCGCACGGACAGGACGGGACGCACTGCTTTCGGAGAGATTGGGCGCTTTAAGCTGCAATGCCCCTCCGGCGATTGTGGCAGGCTGGCCGTGCGGAATATTCAGCTGCTGCAGTCGGATGCGCAGGCCTTTGACATAGGGGAGGAGTTGATCTACGAAGCCGGAGCCCTTACCGGCACTCATGATGCGCTTGGCCGGCAGATAAGCGTCTTTCCGAACCCGGCACATGAAATGCTGAATATCAGCCTTCCTTCTTCGGGGCAGGCCACTCTTTTTAGCATGGACGGAAAATTACACTGGGCAGGCCATTTGCAACAGGGAGCAAATCGGCTATCTGTAAATGGCTTAAATACAGGAATTTATGTGTTGCAGGTTCAACTGCCGGAAGGGGCCGTAAGCAAGCGGGTGGCCATAATATCTGCCCTTGATTAGATTTTTTTCAAAAAGAGGTTTGCTTTTTTGAAAATACTTCCTTTATCTTTGGACCGAATTAACAATTACAGAAATGAATTTTATTCAAACAGCAAAAAACTGGTGGTGGTGGCACAGTCCTTCGGTTAACCGAGTGGGGTGACACGCCATTGTCTGTTTGAATGCATCAGAAATAAAAAGGCGGCTTGTCGATCACTCGGCAAGCCGCTTTTTCATTTGAGCACACACCATTTAAATTCTATGGAAACGACGACAGCAAAGGCCATAAAAATTAAGACGCGGGTACATCGCTTCCTGGCCGACACCGTAACGCCGGTTACCCTCTATCTCAAGGGCAGGGACCATTTCACCGAGCCCGTGCTGCTGGAGAACAACGATTTTCGCAGCAAAGAAGATTGTTATTCCTTCCTGGGCTTCGGCGCCATTGCCAGTTTTCAGGTGCAGCAGGGAAGGGTCAAGGCCAGCTTCCCCGGCGGCGAAAAGGAGGAAAGCCAGGTGCAGGATACGGCTACCGTTCCCGACGCCATGCGGGCCTTTCTGAAGCGCTTTGACGTCAGCTATGAAACACCCTACACAGGTTTTAACGGCCTGATCGGCTATACGGGTTTCGATGGGGTACAGTATTTCGACACCCTGAAGTTCGATCCCGAAAAGCGCAAATTTGACCTGCCTGACCTCCGCTATAACCTCTACCGCTTCGTCATCGCCATCAACCACTTTCGCGATGAGCTCACCTTACTGGAGAACATTCCGGAAGGGGAGGAGTCACAGATGGAAAAGATGGAGCGGCTGATCCACAGCCAGAAATTCTCGACCCATGCTTTCCGCATGCAGGGCGGCGAGGAAAGCAACCTGACGGATGAGGAGTTTATGAAACTGGTGAGCATTGGAAAGCAGCACTGCCAGTTGGGGGATGTATTCCAGATCGTATTCTCGCGCCAGTTCTCACAGCGCTTTGCCGGCGATGATTTCAGCGTCTACCGGGTGCTGCGTTCCATAAACCCCTCGCCTTACCTCTTCTACGCCGATTACGGCAGCTACCGCATCTTCGGCTCTTCGCCCGAAACCCAGATGGCCATTCGAAACGGGGTGGCGGTGGTCAACCCCATCGCCGGTACTTATCGCCGTTCAGGAGATATAGAAGAGGACGCCAGGAAAGCCCTCGAACTCTCCAAAGACCCCAAGGAAAATGCCGAGCACATCATGCTGGTCGACCTGGCGCGCAACGACCTGGGGCGCCATGCCGTCAATGTACAGGTCAGAGAGCTGAAAGACATTCAGTATTTCAGCCACGTCATCCACCTGGTGTCCAAAGTGACCGGCGAGCTGGAAGAAGCCACCAACCCGGTGCAGGTATTCGGAGATACCTTCCCTGCCGGCACCCTTTCCGGAGCGCCCAAATACAAGGCCATCGAACTGATCAACCGCTATGAAAACCAGAACCGCAGTTTCTACGGCGGTGCACTGGGCTACATTAATTTCGACGGAGAAATGAACAAAGCCATCGTTATTCGGTCTTTTCTTAGCCAGAACAATACACTCTATTACCAGGCCGGGGCCGGAATTGTGGCTGCCAGCGTAGAGGAAAAAGAATTACAGGAAGTCAACAACAAACTCGGGGCCCTGAAAAAAGCCCTCATCGAAGCCGAAAAACTGCGTTAAACCTCTTAATCTCGCTGAATATGAAGATCCTCGTTCTCGATAACTACGACTCTTTTACTTTCAACCTGGTACAGTACATCCAGGAGATCCTCTGCCAGAAGGTAGATGTATTCAGAAATGACGCCATCAGCCTGGATGACGTTCAGGCCTATGAGGCTATCATTCTTTCTCCTGGCCCGGGCCTGCCTTCCGAAGCGGGCATCATGCCGGAGCTGATCCGGCGTTACGCGCCGGAGAAGGCCATTCTGGGCGTCTGCCTGGGCCATC
>CAYVVK010000548.1:4510-4777 GCA_964454855.1 uncultured Phaeodactylibacter sp.
CAGGCGATCGGGGAGGCTTTCGGAGCCCAGCTGGAAAACCTGAAAGAAGTTTATCATGGGGTAGAAACGCCAATTGTAGTGACAAAGGCTGATGAGGCCCTCTTCCGGGACATTCCGGCGCCTTTTGAGGCCGGGCGCTACCACTCCTGGGTGGTGCGCACGGACAGCCTGCCCGACAGCCTGGAGGTGACCGCCCGCGACAGCCAGGGCGTCATCATGGCCATGCGGCACCGGAAGTACAATGTGCGCGGCCTGCAGTTCCATCCG
>CAYVVK010000549.1:0-4772 GCA_964454855.1 uncultured Phaeodactylibacter sp.
AGCAGGCGGAGGAACTGGAAAACGAACTGCGCTCTCTGCGCCAGCGCCCCACGCAGATCCCGCAACGCAACATTCAGCTGCGCGCCCGCATCCTCGAAGCCTTGCATCTTCCTGCCGAAGAGCTGCCTTTCGCCGGAGAACTCCTTCAGGTGAGGGAAGATGAAAAAGAGTGGCAGGGCGCCATCGAGCGGCAGCTGCACAGCCTGGGCCTCAGCCTGCTGGTGCCCGACCGCCACTACCAGGCCGTCAGCAATTACGCAGACCGCCACCATCTCGGCGGCAAGCTGGTGTATCTGCGCACCATCGAGCACCGCCGCCCGCCCCGGGAAGAACCCACCGGCAACTCGCTGGTGCATAAGCTGCGCATCAAAGCCGAGACGGAGTTTTACGACTGGCTGGAGACGGAGTTGCAAAGCCGCTACGATTATACTTGCTGTGAAAACATGGAAGAGTTCAGGCGGGCGGCACGGGCGCTTACCCGCAGCGGGCAGAGTAAATCGGGGCGCATCAGCCATACCAAGGACGACCGCTACGATGTGAATGACCACCGCCGCTATGTGCTGGGCTGGAGCAATAAGGAAAAAATAACAGCTTTGGAGAAGAGCCTCGAATCCGAATCCCGCGAGCTGGCGGAAGCGGAACAGGCATTGTCCACTCTCCGGCAACGTGAGCGGCAGCTCAACGGCAGGCGCGACGCCCTCAACGAGCTATTACAATTCAGCGAGTTCGAGGCCATCAATTTCCGGCCGCCTGCCCTGCGCATCGAGGAACTCCAAAAGGAAAAACAGCGCCTGGAAGCCGGCTCCGAAGAATTGCGGGAACTGCAGCTGCGCATACAGGAGCTGGAAGCGCAGATAGATGTAACAGAAAAGCAAAGCAGGCAGCTGAGCGAAGCACGCGGTTCCCTGCGCAACGACCTGCTGCGTAATACCCATCAGATATACGAAGCACTGTTGCTGCTGGACATCGAACCGCCCACTGTCCGCCGCGATGAGCAGGGCCTCCCGGCTGACATGAAACAACTCAGGGCCCGCTTTACGGAAGTGCCGCTGCCCGATATCACCCCTTCCGAAACCCTGCAAAAACGATTGCCGGCCATGGAAGGTACTCAGGATGCCGATGCCCTGGAAGCCGCACAGCGGAAATTGCTGGACGATATCCGAGGCAGCAGGGGCGAACTGAAGCGCTGTAACAATGAGGCCAGCCGGCTGGAGCGCAGCATCAGCCTGCAGATGAAGGAGTTTAAGAACCGCTACCCGGAGGAAACGCTGGAGGTGGATGCCGACCCCCGCTCCATTCCCGAATTCAGAGAACTGTACGCCCGGCTGATGGAAGATGACATCCCCCGGCATGAAGAGCGGTTCCGGGAGCTGCTCAAGCAGGGCACCATCCGGAGCATCCTCACTTTTAAATCCAAGCTGGAGGAATATGAGCAGGACATCATGGATAAGATAGAGCGCATCAATAGCCACCTGCACGAGATTGACTACAACCCCGGCACCTACATCCGCATCGCCAAGGAAGAGGTGCGCAGCGAAGACATCCTCACCTTCAAACAGGACCTGCGCGCCTGCCTCAGCGACGTGTACGGCGATACCGATGACATTTACACCGAAGAAAAATTCTTCCAGGTCAAAAAACTGCTCGACCGCTTCCGGGGGGAAACGGAAGAGGACAGCCGCTGGGCCAAACGCGTGACCGACGTGCGGCAGTGGTATACCTTCGGCGCCGAAGAACGCTGGCGGGAGACCGATGAACCACACGAGTACTTCAGCGACTCCTCCGGCAAGTCGGGCGGGCAGAAGGAAAAACTGGCCTACACCATCCTGGCTTCCGCCATTGCCTTTCAGTTCGGGCTGGAATGGGGGCGCTCCCGCGGCCGCTCCTTCCGCTTTGTCGTGATCGATGAGGCCTTCGGGCGCGGCTCTGACGAGAGTACCCGCTATGGGCTGCAGCTCTTCGAACGCCTCAACCTGCAGTTGCTCATTGTGACGCCGCTCCAGAAGATCAACATCATCGAGGATTACATCAACGCGGTGCACTACGTGTCTAACCCCAGCGGGCAGCAGTCGCTGGTGCGTAACATCACCAAGGCGGAATACCTGAAGGAAAAGGCCGAACGCTACGCCCAACAAAACACCGGCAGCGCATGATCAGCCCCGAGGAAATACGGCAGCAGGCGGTACGCTGGTGGCCGGAGGTGCTCCGGGCCACCTTGACGGGAGCGCCCTATTTCCCCAAATCCCTGAGCCGGATCGGCAAGGTGAAGGCCGGAGAGCGCCTGAAGGCCTTCGAGCGCATCCGGGCGGAGCAGCAGTCGCTGCTGGCAGGCTGTAAGTCGCGCAACGGCAGCGGCTACACCTTGCACTGGGAGGAGCGCAATTATCGCAATGTGGGCCACAACCGCTTTATCGCCGGCATCAGCATCGACACCCTGGATGATTACCTGCAACTGCTGCGGCGGGGAGCGGCGCATCGCCGCTTCCTGGAAGATGTACAACTCATTGAGGAGAAAGTGCCGGAACTGAAAACCTGGTGTGTGGACAACCCCCTGGAAATTGAAGCCTCCCACGGCCAATGGCTGGATCTGCTGTGCGTGGTGCGCTATTTCCTGGACGAGCACCGGCCCGGGCAATACTATATCCGGGAGCTGCCGCTGGCCATTCCCACCAAATTCATAGAAAACCACCGCCGCGTACTGGCCACGATATTGGATGCGGTGCTGCCGCCGGAGCGGATCGACGAAGGCTACCGGGGCGTGAAGGAATTCGAACAACGCTACGGCCTGAAGTACCGGCAGCCTATGCTGCGCCTGCGCCTGCTCGATGCTGCCATGGCAAAGGAATACTTCAGTGGCCTGAGTGACTTTCAAATACCGCTCGATGACTTCGCCCGGCTTCGCCTGCCTGTAAAGCGCCTCGTCATCCTGGAAAATAAAACCAATTATTCCAACCTGATGAATTTCCTGACCCTGCCTCAGGCAACGGGCACGGCCGGGCTGTTCGGCAGCGGCTTCGGCCTGGGGCGGCTCAAAGGAGTAAAGTGGCTGAATGAAGTCGAACTCCTTTACTGGGGCGACCTCGATGCACATGGCCTGCAGATATTATCACAGCTGCGCGGTTATTTTCCCCACGCCCGCTCCTTTCTCATGGACAGGGCAACGCTCGATGCTTTCCCGCATTACGTGCTCACCGATGCCCCGGAAAGTACGGCCACCGTATTGCCTCACCTGAGAGAGAAAGAACAGGCCCTGTTCGACTACCTCAACGCCAATCGCCTGCGCCTGGAGCAAGAAAGAATACCGCTGTCATATGTGCGCGAGCGGCTAAGCCAGATCCGGTAAAACAAGCTTCAGTCTTGTAAGAAAAAACCAATATGTCATTCAGCGCAAAAAGAAATTTCTCCGCTTTTCCTTAACGGGTAATTATGTTTGCCGGTTTTCTTTCTTTGCAAACCATATTATTTTTATATATTTGATCCACTTATTGAATCATTGCCTGTGCTGATAGCCTCGGCCCCTGCCAACACGAGGACAAATAGCCGAGTAATTGCACACAAATAGGAGAAAGCTTGAGCTTTCCCGAACATACCGCTGATCGTAAGGCGGTTCGTTTCACCCGAAAATAAATAGATAAGAATTACCTGAGAACAACTTTCCGAAGTTGTTCCATCCCCCCCTTTGCTTTATTCCATCAGTTTTGCTGATGGAAAGAACCTTTTTTACTGTCAACCAAAAAAATTTGGATTAGTATGAAAAACTTCCTTACCCTTTTCCTAAGCTGCTTAGGCCTGGGGCTCTTTGCCCAGGGCCAACAGCTTCCGGTGAAACCCCTTGAACTCGTCCGGGCCTATGAGGCTCAAGGCGTGAATTTTGAAAAGGCCGCACCTTTTGCTGTTTCGCTCCAGAAGAAAGGCCAGGTCACGGAGCTCGACCAGAAAACGGTCGACTTTGATGTGCTGGATGTCAACCTGCGGGCACTCGGCCGCCTGGCGCAGAACGCACCGGAAACCATGACGCTGCACCTCCCTTCTCAAAGCCAGGGAGGAACCATAGAGCTGCTCCTGGCAAAAGCTGACATCTTCACTTCAGATTTTGAAGTGACGCTGGCCTCCAGCCAGCAGCCGGCTGCTGTGAAGCACGGCGCCCACTACCGCGGCATCATCAAAGGCGACCCGCGCTCGGTGGTGGCCGTCAGCATCTTTGAAAATGAAGTGATGGGCCTGATCTCCTCCGACAGGGGCAACCTGGTGCTGGGCCGCCTGCAGGGGAAGAGCTGGAATGGCGAGCACGTGCTTTATGACGACCGCAACCTCATGCACGATGAGCCTTTCGAATGCAGAACCCCTGATGATGGCATCGGATATAAGAAAAAAGACCTCGTCTTCAACGGGGACACCCGGGCGGTGGGAGATTGCATCCGCCTGTACATCGAAGTGGACAACGATATTTATGTAGATAAGGGAGGCGCTACCGGCGCTACCAACTTCACTACGGGATTGCTGAACGAGGTGATCACCATCTACGCGAACGAAAACATCGCTTCGGTGGTATCGGAGATCGTCCTCTGGGATGTCACCAGCCCCTATTCCAGCACCTCTAGTAGCGGTATGCTGAGCGATTTCCAGGCCAATACCGGCAGCTTCAACGGCGACCTGGGGCATCTGCTCTCTTATCAGGCCAGTGGTGGTATCGCCGCCGGTTTCGCCGGTATCTGTAATTCCAACCCCGATAACAGCAAGTGTTTCAGCAGCATTGACCCCACCTATGCTAC
>CAYVVK010000550.1:0-215 GCA_964454855.1 uncultured Phaeodactylibacter sp.
GGGTAGCCCACTCTCTGCGGCAACGCTTTTCTTACATCTTTGAAACCGAGAACCGCTATCCCGGCGCGCCCATGGTACGCTTACGTTTCATCTCCCGGGAGGAACCCTTCGAAGTGGAAGGGCTGAAGGCCGTGCCGGTGGAGCTCATGCACGGCCGCATGCCGGTACTGGGCTTCCGGATAGGGGATTTTGCCTATCTTACGGATGTGCGCACC
>CAYVVK010000550.1:225-4771 GCA_964454855.1 uncultured Phaeodactylibacter sp.
CGCACCATCGCCGATGAAGAACTGGCCAAGGTGAAAGGCGTACGGCAGCTGGTACTCAGCGCCCTGCACCACAATGAGCACCACTCCCACCTCAACCTGCAGCAGGCCCTGGCCCTGATCGAGCGGATCGGCCCGGAGCGTGCGTATCTCACGCATATGAGCCACCGCATGGGGAAGTACCAGGAGGTGCAGCCGGAACTGCCGGAACATGTTTTCCTGGGGTATGACGGGCTGGTGATTATGGCGCGATCATCCTGATCGCCGGCCCAATGAACCGTACGGGAAAATAAGAGGAAATGCCGAACGGCTATAACATCATGGTGTTTCGGCGGGGCTCGGCTGATTTGGTTGGCTTCGCCCGCCGAAGCCTTGATAAGTTCGCTGAAGCTTCATTGCCCGGGGGAGCGCAGGTGGGTTGATTGCTGAGCGAAGCAAAATCCGCAAGGCGTTGGATTGATTAAAAATAACATCTCATGTTTTCTGTAAAAGTCGTTTTTCTTTCAATACTGACATATCTCTTGGCTACCCTGGCCAGCCTGCTGCTTGTCAGCTGCCAGCCGGAAGAGGCCGGTGAAACCGTAGCCATACAGCCCCATCGGGAAGACTGGGCAGTATACCTGCGTGAAGCCGAAACCGAGCCGGCCGTCATCACGGTAGACCTGGGCTGGGCGAAGCCGGCGCCGGTGGCCACTCATCCGCGGCTCATGACGGTGGTAGTGGAAGCGAAGGAGGAACTGCCTACGGGCTTTCCCACGGAAGCGGAAGTGGAGATCGTCAATGAGCTTCAGGATAAGCTTATTCTGGCCCTGGAAAGGAAAGGCGAAGGTGTTTTTGTAGGCAGCCGGACCAGCATCGGCCGGAAAGCCCTCTATTTCTACCTCAACAGCGAGCGCCCCACCGAGCAGAAGGCCTGGCAGCTGATGAAGGCCTTTCGCGCCCGCCCGCACGACATGGACATCCGGACGGATTCCGCCTGGCTGGCTTACTTCGAGATCCTCCTGCCCAACGAACGGGAAATGGCGGAGATCCACAACGAGAGAGTGCTGCAACAACTTCAACGATCGGGCGACCGCCTGACGCAACCCCGCGGCATCGAACACTGGTTCTATTTCCCCACCACCGACCGCCGGGACCGCTTTCTGGAAGCCCTGCAAACCGACGGCTTCGAACTGATCGGCATGGATACCCTGAAGGACGAAAGCCCCGCCAAACCCTACAGCCTGCACCTCATCCGCCAGGATAGCATACAGGTGCCCTACATCCACGAGCTGACCTGGCAGCTGACTCAGGCGGCACGGGAGTACGAGGGGGAGTATGATGGCTGGGAGACGGTTCTGGTACGGTAGGAAAACGTCGGGACGTCGGTAAGGGGCGGCCGCTCGGCGGCTTATGCCCGCCCAGCCATGTGGGCTGCCCAGTGGCTTCTGAAAGAGATCGTTCTCCAATAACCGACTGAAAATACTCATACATCCTCTTCCGTTCAGCCGAGGAAGGCGAATACCCTCGCCCGGCTTCCATATTCTCCAGCACGTGCGGCACCTGCGTGGTGGCCGGCACCGCACAGGTGATGCCGGGATGAGCGGCGATGTACTTCAGGAAATAGGCCGGGATGCCGATCACCTCTTCCGAAGAGCCGTACATGGGGGAGCTGTCGAGCACCCGGCCGCCTTCCCGGTAAAAGGTGGACAGCACCTTTTACATATTGGCCATGCCGCGCGGGCTGCCCTTCACATCGAAGGTCAGCCAGGAGCCCATGCCGATGACGGGGACCTTCTCTCCCGTCGCCGGAATGGCCCGGTGGATCAGGCCCGAATCGGAGGGCAGGAACAGTTCGGAGGTGGTGAAACCCAGGCCGATCAGGCCGATGCCTTTTTTGGTGTGAAGTCAAGAGACAACTCCAGGTTGTCGCTTGACGTAGGGTGAGGCGACAACTTTTGGGTTGTCTCCTCACTCTAAAAGAAAAAAAAAGAGCCCCCCGAATCAAAATCCGGAGCGGCTCTCCTTTTAGCTACATAGATCCAATACACACTGGGGTTTAGTTTTCTCACTTGTTTTCCCCTCCTGATATTTCAAAGGCCGCGTCGCGCAGACAGGCCTCGAAGTTGCCGTGGCCGACAGCGTCTGTGCCTTCTTCCTTACGGCCGAGATCCCGTTCAGCCGGTGCGCCTGCTTTTCCATATGGCTACCCGTGTAAGGTTTTACAGCCAAAGAGTTGCGGAACGCCTTAAGCCATTCCTGCTTCCGCGTTCCGGCTTCCGGCCCTGCCCGGTGCCCAGGATGTTAGCCTACGGTACCCTTCAGTGTCGGAAACTCAGGATATAACGCACGAGCGATGAGGGAATGCCGGCCTCCAATGACGGCAAAGCATACAGCTTGGACGGACTTATGAAAGGATCATTAATTTGAAAGCAGGGTACTGCTTAAGGCCAAGCAGTTGTAGAAAGGGAATAATTGTGTAATTTTCCCGTTTAGAATCTGGGTGTATAATGCTTTTTTCCGCCCGATTATTATGCGGGGCAGGGAAAAAAAATTTACTTTATGGCAATTATACCCCGAATCAAATAATTGAGAGGCTATGTCTAGACTAGATTATGTTACCATCGCTATTGTCGCTGTCTGTGTGGCGGCGCTCATCTACCTCATCTACATGACCACCAACCTGCTCGGCGGGCCGGAGGAGCCGCCGCTCACCGAAACCACACCCGCGGAAACAGAAAGCTACGAAGAGGATACTTACCCCTTCGACAGCCAGGAAGACACCATAGGTGCAGAAGAGGATGCTTATCCGGCGGATGACTATTCAGACTACGACTATGATAACGGGCAGGACCTGGACAAGGGCCGCTCTTCCACGGCTACCACCGGCCAGTCTTCCGCCAACCAGCCGGCCACTACATACGATGAACCGGCGGCTTCCACTACTACCACGGCCCGGGGAGGCAGCAGCTACGGGAATTACCTCGTTCTGGCGGGTACTTTCAGCGTGAAAGCCAACGCGGAAAGCATGGTGCAAAAACTCAGAGATATGGGGTACAGCAATGCCTCCGTAGAACCCTTCGACCGCGGCGCCTACTCGGTAGCTCTGGTGAACCGCTTCGATTCTTTTGATGCCGCCAACGGCCTGGTGCAGGAACTGAAGAACAAGGGGGTGGAATCGTATGTGAAGAAGGCGAATTAAGTCAAAAGCTAAAACCGCGAAAGGCAAAAAGCAGAAAGTAAAAGGGGCATAATAGCCCCTGAGGTTACCTTGCTACTTTGTTAAGTTGTTGCCGCTCTAGCGCGTACCGGCTATGAGTGAAATACGGTGAGGCAAACCTCCACCCGGCAGTCAAAGGCCAGCGCTCTTTTTTACCTTTTATCTTTCGCAGTTTTACCTTTCCCCGATCTTCTCTTTCCAGTCCAGCATTCCGCCCAGCAGGTTGCGGACGTTCTTAAAGCCGGCGCGCTCCATCAGCTGCTTGGCGACGCCGCTGCGGTTGCCGGAGCGGCAGTAGAGGATGATCTCATCTTCCTTGTGCTCTTCCAACTGCCCCAGTTTATCAGGTAGCTTGCCGAGGGGGATGAGCTCTCCGCCTACATTAAATTCCTGGTTCTCGTGAGGTTCCCGCACGTCGATGAGGACGAAATCCCCGCCCTTGTCCATTTTTTCCTTCAGTTCAGTTACTGTAATATCTTTGGCCATTGCTTTCTTGATTTTTTACTTTCCGCAAAAGTAGGAGAATTTTGCTTAACGAGCCAGTATCAGGCGGCGGCTAACCATTTTATGGCTTCTCCTGTCCAGTACGCGCAGCACATACAGCCCGTTTTCATAGCGGCCCACCGAAAGTTGCGGCTGTAAGGGCCCCTGGTAAACACGCTGTCCTAGATTATTGAACAGTTCCAGGCTATAGTGCTGGTACAGGCCGTCTTCCGGATAGAGGTTCACCACCTCCCGTGCCGGGTTGGGGAAAAGCTGGAGGGCAAAGGCGGCTTGTTCCTCCTCCCGCGTGCCCGTGGGCCCTGGCGTTTCGCTGCCCACCACCGGCCGTATCATCAGCGCGCCGGCCGGTGCGAGTTCGGAGAAGGGCTCCCAGATGGAAAAGTTGTTGTTGAAGAAATTGAAATCGCGCCCTTCCGGAGAATTCTTATCCAGGCCTACGGGAATACAGTCTGTGAAGGTGCAGTTCGAGAGCTGTTCCCAGCCGATAAAGAAGTCGCCGGGGGGGAGGGCCAATGGGCGAAAAGCGCCTGCCTGGCCCATCAGTGGGTAGGTAGTGAAGCCCTGCAGGGTGTCGAACACATTATCCGGATAGAAGGGCTTCAGGAAGTTCATGACAAACTCGGGATCATCATCCAGTTTGCCGATCCATACCTTCAGGTTGAACTCCTGATTGCTCACGTCGCTCACCATATGCGGGAAATGGATGCGCACGGCCCGCAGGGAATCGTTTACGCCGGCGGTAAAGCGCACGGCGATCTGATCGCCCTCCTGGGCGATCAGGCCGCTTTCCGCTGTGCCGTCGTCATAGGCGAAGTAATTGTCGAAGACGGTGGCGGTGTGCACCGT
>CAYVVK010000551.1:0-4762 GCA_964454855.1 uncultured Phaeodactylibacter sp.
GTAGCACATTACCCGGCTCAATAACCGTCACTTCAAAACTGCAAAAGATAGTAGAACTCTCCTCGTCATCCTCGTCGTCCTCGTTTCCATTGTTATTAATACACCTATAGGTTACCGTGCTCGTGCCTATCGGAAAGAAGGTGCCGGGAAGGTGGCTGGCGGTCAAAGTGAGGCCCAGGCAGTCGTCAGGGATAGCCGGCGGATCCCAGTTGACGACTGCGCCGCACTGGCCGTTCTCGCTTTCTACCGTAATATCGGCCGGGCAGCCGTCGGGGGCTGGGCCGTCAGGATCTAATACAAGCACGTTGAAGCTGCAACGGGCCCTATTGCCGGCAGCATCCGTAGCGCTGTAAGAAACTTCGGTGATGCCAATCCCAAATGAACTTCCCGGGCTGTGAGAAGCAGACAGGCTGGCGCCGGGGCAGTTATCCCTTACAGAAGGCACCGTCCAGTTCACGACGGCCATGTTGGAGACGGGGTCGATGTTGGCTACGATATCGGCCGGGCAATCCACAATGGCGGGCGGCTCCGTATCCCTTATCTTCACGATAAAGCTACAGCTGGCCTGGTTGCCCTCCTCATCAACGGCGATGTAAGTGACGATAGTACTGCCCGGCTCGAAGAAAGAATTATTGGGTATGTTGCTGCCGAAACTGGCAAGCTCGCCATTACTGGCCACCCTGGGCTCCTCCCAACTGACGAAGGCGCCACATTCATTAGGGTCATTGCTCTTTACGATACTGGCAGGGCAATTGGTGATGTTCGGTTTTTGGCTGTCCAGAACAGTTACGGTAAAGGAGCAGCTGGTGTTCTGATTCCCCGCGGCATCCGTCACGGTATAGCCTACGGTAGTCTGTCCCACCGGGAAGTTACTGCCTGAGGGCATGGAAGGAATGCTGCTTACTACTGCGCAGTTGTCTGCCGTGGCTGGTGCTGTCCAATAGACTCTTGCGTTAGGCTGTAAGAAAGGCGTCATGGTGGTGATATCGGCGGGGCAACCGGTAACTCTGGGGGCTTCGTCGTCCCTGACAATGATATCAAAGACGCAACTGCTGGAGTTCTGCTCATCATCCGTTGCAGTATAGGTGACGGTAGTTGTTCCCACAGCAAAGGTTTCTCCCGGAAGATGGTCGCCGACAAGGCTTGCCACAGTAGTGTTATCCGAGGCGGTGGGAGCCGGCCAGCTGACGACAGCGTCGCACTGTCTGGGATCATTGTCCACCCGAATATTGGGCGGGCAATTACTGACAATGGGTGATTCGCCATCGGTGACGGTTACCGTGAAGGAACAGTATGCTGTATTGCCAGCAGCATCTGAGGCCTCATATGATACTACCCTGGTGCCCACCGGGAAGATATCTCCGGGCGAATGGCTGCCGGATAGGGTGGCGGTACAGTTATCGGACACGGTGGGAGGCGTCCAATGGATCCGGGCTACGGGTAATCCTCCTTCGATGGAAGTAAAGATGTCCTGAGGGCAGTTCGTGATGACGGGGCCTTCTGTATCTCTTACGACGACGTCAAAACGGCAAAGGCCGGGAGGGTTGCCATTTCCATTTCCGTTTCCGTTGCCATTGGCCGCCCTGTAAGTTACTGTGGTCGTACCCACCGGAAAGAAGCTGCCGGGAAGGTGGCTGGCATTCACATTCGAACTTTGGCAATTGTCAAGGGCAACCGGTGGAACCCAGCTGACAATGGCGCCGCACTGGCCGGCCTCATTGTCCACTGTGATATCGGCCGGGCAATCAATGAGCACCGGGCCGGGGTTGCCGGTGACCACTACCTTGAAACTGCAGCTGGAGGTATTGCCACTGGCATCCTCTGCGATGTAAACGACTTCCGTGAGGCCGGGCGGGAATACATCCCCCGGTTCGTAATTGCTGGTGAGGGTGGCGCCCGGGCAGTCGTCCTGTACACCAGGTGGTGTCCAGCTGGCGGTAGCTTCACAGGCTTGTCCCGGAGGAACAACGATCACATCGTTATCGATACAGCCCACGATGGTTGGGGCGGTGGAATCGATGGAGCCCGTAATGGTGAAGTTGCCGTTTCTGATGCAGGAGCCATCTTCTACCGTATAAGTGTAGGTGCCGGTAGGAAGCGCATCATACTCCTCTTCAGGGATCACCTGGCCGCTCTCATTTTTCACGGTGATCAATTCATTGCCGCTTCCGTTGGAGATATCGAAAACCACACTGCCAGTACCGGCACAGCTGATGGGGTTTGTAGTCTGTACCGACACCTGGACGCTGCAGGACTGATACTTCAGGCGCCATACTTTTGAGATGTCGCTGAATTGCCCGTTGGCCTCTTCAATAACAGCAAGCAGGTAGTAGAGTTCGCCGCCGGCGGGGCTGCTGAGATCTACAGGGATGGATACCTTGCCGGTGCTGCCAATGGTGGACCTATATTCACTGGCCGCCTTTGCGGCGTTGGCCTCAAAAGCGTCCGGGATGGAGTTGCTGGTGATCAGATCGCTTTCCAATACCAGCAGGTGAACCGTCTTTCCAGCTGGCCCGCTCACCTCAACTTCCTGGCTGAAAGAAACGAAGGAAGCATCTTCATAGGCATTTCCAGAAGTACTCGAGGCCAGGCCCGGAATGTCCAGTCCAGGCGCAGAGGAAATGGCGCTGCTGTTTAGCCTGTTTTCCGACCCTCCATTGCTGAGCGGATCCTGGATCCGATAGGTTTGCCCCGAGAGGACGGTGCCGTCAGAAAAAGTGAGGGTATAGGTAGCCCCTATCAATTCCAGGCCAGATACAGCGCCGGCGGAAGAAGTGCTGCCTTCGATACTCGTGGGGTCTACATCGGCTTTGAAATGGAACCTCTCCCCTGGCCCAAAATCCCCGAAGTGGAGAGAAATAATATCGTAACCTCCGTTTCCGCGCGGGCCGGAGAAGGGGCCGCTGCAATTGTCGGTGGGGGCCTGCAGTTGGGTGCTGCCCGCACCACTCAAGGGAACAAAGCAGCTACCCAGGCCATCACCTGCCGTACCGTTCGGGTCGAATACCATATTCGGGTAAACGGCGGTCGACAGGTCGAGCCGGATATTGTCGATCAATAGGCCGGGACTGGAGTTATTGGCAATGATAAACCCGCCGTTGTCCGTACTGCTGAAGATACCCTGGCCGGGATTGATGGCTACATAGGCAGCAGGCACCGAGACGCTTTCCTCCAGCTTGAAAGTGACTACATCCATAGCTTCAGGATTCTGAAATTCGTCATGGCCGCTGTAGGCGGCTCTGACGACGATGGTGTTGGAACCCACCACCAGGCCATCCTGGGCACTCAGGCCCCAGCTGTTGGTGCCGGCAGGGGCGGAGGCCGTGGAGATCCGGTCCGCAAAATCGGGGTTGGCGGGGTCAGCGGGGTTGACGAAGAGGTGAAAGTGTTCACTGATGCTGTAGTCCATGCCGCTGGCCGTCCATTCCAAAGTGATATCCGTCCCTTCGAGGCTCTGCCCTTCCGTGGGAGAGGTGATGGTAACTACCGGGCCAGGTACATTTACCTTTACTGCATCTGCGCCTTCCAGGCTGCCGCTGTCCGTTACCCTGGCCTCCAGGGTAAGTTGCCCGGCCTGCGTCAGCTTACCGGCAAAGGAAGCGCCGGTGCCGGAGAAGCTGTCGTCCTCCGGAGAAGACCAGTTGAGGCGGGAGCCGACATTGCCTTCCTCCTGGTCCCAGGCGGAAGCTACGAATGCCGTGCTCGTCCGGCGCGGTACTGTGGCGCCGTTCGCAGGCTGGTAAATATTCACTACGGGAGCGTCATTCACACCATTGTCGGGGCGTATGCAGATGGCGGAGATCATTGGATTGTTGGCCCCCACCGGATTGAAGTCTATGGCCAGGCCGTTGCCGTCGGATACGGTGACGGCAATATCCCGCACCAGAGCCTTCAGCGGAGCATTGGTGCCGCCGGTGGTGGGGTCAAGAATGTCAAAATCATCAAACTGCGGGATAGCCGCTCCCTCGATGAGGATGTCGAAGATGCGGTCGCCGGGAACGCCAGCCCCGGCCGCAGTGGCGGAAGAAACTCCGTGATAGGTCTCGGCAAAGAACAACTCCACGATATAATCCCCGTCGGGAATATCGATCTCGTACTGAAAATCGCCCCAGCGTTCGGTATGGTAGAGGGCATCGTCTGCCGTATTGGCGATCTCGTAAGAGCTGCTGATGGCGGAGGTATTGCCTCCTGTGAAGGCATTATCCGCCTGGAAGAGCAGCCCGCCCGCGGTGACATAATCCGGGCCTCCGGCATTGATGTAGATGGGGCCCGTAAATGTTCCTTCCGGATTGGCCGTCCAGCTGAAATTGATCGTAGTGGAACCGGTGGGCATGCCATCATCGGTTACCGTTACGGAAACATTGTAGGGGCTGCTGCCCGATGCGCCTATATCGACTGTACCGGAGATGAGTCCGGTATTGGCGTCAATACCCAGGCCGGGAGGCAGTCCGGTGGCAGAATAGGTGAGGTTGTCCGAATCATCGACGGCCTCTATCTGCAGGCTCACTACATCGCCTTCCTCGTTCACCTGGTTGCCCGGGTTGGTGACCACGGGGTTGTCGTTTGCCGTGTTTTCAACCGAGCGGATCTCAATGCCCTTGAGGGCAGGGTTTTGCATGCCCAGGTGGAGGAACTCCAGGCCCAGGGTGCCATCATCAACGGCCAGGGTGTGCGAGCGCATGAAGGCGCCCTTGGCGCCGGCCTCGGCGAAGGCGTCAATATCGTCGAACGGAAGCGGTACGCTACCTTCTACGGCAACGTC
>CAYVVK010000552.1:0-379 GCA_964454855.1 uncultured Phaeodactylibacter sp.
GGGAAAACAGCTCTACGCTCGTATTATCCACGGTGATGGACGATGTCGAAGCTTCTTGCCGGCAGGCCGCCAGGACAGATATAAAGGCGATGGCCAGTAGCCACCGGCCATAGCCTGGACGTGGGGAATTGTTTGTCATGGCTTATTGAACAGTCCCATTAGTGAGAATGGTGTTTATGGCTTTCTTTTAATCCTTATTCGTAATGGTCATTTTACAGTCTCCTTCACAAGTGCATTCTACATCGCCAGTTGAAGTAATATATCGTTCTCGACAAGTTTCAGTATCATCATCACATCCGCCGGTACAATCTATTTCGATTGCCGGGCCCACCCTATTGCCATTACTGTCGTAGTTTAGCACATACATTACACTACCAAT
>CAYVVK010000552.1:389-4760 GCA_964454855.1 uncultured Phaeodactylibacter sp.
CCAATATCATTCGTGTTCCCAACTTTAAAATCCAGTAATATTGTCTCAGCTAGTTCAAACCGATTTATTTCAACTGAAGTTAAAATGAAATCAGTTGATCCGTAAGTCAATGTTAAGTATTTTTCAAAATAGTCAGCTATTGAATTTAAGTCCCCAATTATGCGTCCTTCGTCATTGGTGGCAATACTATTGGATAATTCCATTGTACATCCCGTACATGAACACTCAACGGTTCCTCCTTTAAGATCCCAGATCATTCCGCATTCGCTACCGTCATCACACCCATTGATACACCTTACCGTTATTCCTGCATTGCTTCCGGACTCTACCACCATTTCATTGTCAATGGATCTTTCCAGATCCTCTGTACTGCTAAGTTCGCCAATAATAGGTTTATCATCACATGAAATGATAAACAGCATCGTAAAGATCACGGATGCCAGAAATGCTAATTTTTTCATTGAAAAAAAAATTGAATTGCCTGCTCATTTTTTTCATAATAAATGGATTTGCGCCGAATTCTCGAAGCATTCAGCTATTTGATGAAATAATTTCATTATCCTACCTGTGAGGCCGTAATTGCAAATAAATGCAAGGGGCAGACGAGCCTTGTCTTAAAGCCTGAGCAAATAATATAGTCGAAGCCGTGTTCAGGCCCCCTTCACAGCAGTTTGGGTACGCTGAAGGGTAAAGAAACAAAACAACAGGCTACCTTACCTCTCTCCATAAAGCCGACAGGCAGCTCTTCCGCAAAAACATAAGCTGTTTCCTTTACCCGTAATGTGGTGTCGAAGTGTTGTTTGGATGTGAATAACAATGTACAAAAAAAAACAGATACCGGTCAATAGGCGGGGTGCATTTTTTTGAAAAAATGTTTACTCAGCGGACAGCACCAGCAGGGTGAAAGAAAGATGATCCTCATCCAGTTCCGGGTTGTTGTTATGGTTATTGGAGATCCACAGGCCTTCGCTGTTCACGAAGAAATCACCTTCGCCCACCAGATACTTATTTTTTTCCAGCATGGTTTCGCCCAGTACCTCGAGATCCTGATCCAGCACTATAATTGAGGTAGGTTTATCCATGACTGTCCTCTCCTGGCCGGTACCGGGGTCGATGTAATCAATAGGGTGGCTGACAAAGCGGTAAAACACCTTCCGGTATTGGTCAAGAACAATATACCGGTAAGCGAAGCCTTCGATATAGGCTTTGAGTTCCCCCGAAAGATCATTATGATCGGTGTTTTTATTGATCTGCACCTCCTTTTTCAAATACCTGCTGGCGGCTGGGACTTTTCTTGTTCCTTTTGAGGCATCTTTAATATACAGGTCGTGGGCCATCGGGAAGGAATACACAAACCGCCCCCGGCTGTCGATAGCCCTGCTGTAGGTAATGTAATAGGTATTGTGAAACCCTTCGAATTCCTCGGGATAGAAAAAGTGATACGACAGCGTGTCTTCGGCCAGGTCAAATTCAATCTCTATTTCCTGCCCGACGCTGCTTTCTGTATAAATGTTAAAATCCGGCAAACAGGCAAAGTATAGCTTTTGCCCGATCAATTGCATTGGAAAAAAGGAGATGCCCACCACCGTGCCAAAGTTTAACCGTGTATCAAACTTATATCGGTCAAGAACAAGCCCATCGGCATTGGCCAGGGCGATCTCTTTTCTATGGTCTCCGATCAAATAAATGGAATCCAGGTTTTTGACGTAAAACCCGGCTATGCCGCCAATGCCATTGTCGCCATGGCGGTCGAAGTTGATATTCGAGAAAAAGGTTTCATTTTTTATGTCATACAGCTGAATTCGGTTCATTTCCCGGTTCTCATAGGCCAGCAAAGTATCCTCTACTATGCTCATCATGTTAGAAGAATACCTGGTTTCATGGTCTATTTTTATTCTGATCTTTTTTGAGGGCGTCAGCCTGTAGGGCTGATCATAGTCGTAGCCTGCTTCTTTATTGCAATTTAAAGAAACGAAAATAAGAAGGAGGAGTATGTTTTTGGAATGGGCCACTATTCTGACAAGTCATATTTGTACAAAGCAAAATCTTCATCGATCACGACGCCCACAATATAGGAATCATTTTCGCTTACGGCAATGACATTGGGAGAGGGCGCCAGGCCATAAATTTTATCCATGCTGTAATCTTCCCAGTCGAACATAAACACTTTCGTTGAAAATGGTATTTCCTGAGATGGGTCTGAGGGCAATCCGGAGTACAATGCATACAGGTAATCATCAGAACTGCTCAAAGACAAATATGCCGACTTATTTTTATCCACCACAGCAACCGGAGCGGTCCCATTTCCAACACTTTCAGAAACGAATACCGGATCATATCCCTCCGGGCCGTCTATATGCTTTAACGCACTCATGTCATCCAGGCCAATAAATGTGATTCTATCCATATGCTTATACCCAATTGCGGCTTTCCGGCCATCTCTTTTGACGGATACATGAGCCTGATAGGCCATAAATGCCAAAATGGAGTCAATGGGATACTTTTCGGAAACTTCATCGCGCCTTACAGCGGGAAATGGCAGGAGAGATTTTGTGATCTCGCCGTCCACAACTTTAGCCATTGACATCTTATGCTGGCCATTGAAAGGGTGCAAAGATTTGGCCAAAACAAAATCTTCCAAACGAACGGCAAAATCCGGAGTAATTCCAGCAGTCTTAAATTTTTCAAGAGAACGTTCATTCAGGCTGTATAAATAGGCGTTCTGCCTGTTGGCATCCTCGAAGGATAAAAACGCTCCGTATGCTTGTAAATTCCAGGCCATGTTGGCCTCATTTGGCCCGTCACCTTTTCTCAGTAAATATCCATTAATCTCCTCATTTTCAAGTCCGATAACTGTGATTAATGAATCTTCACTTTGAAAATAAGCATTTACATAAAGAACATTGTTGTTTATGGTGATGTGAGAGATAGTACCCACAACGGAGTTGTCCAATATTTTTTCTCCGGTTATTTTTTTGACTGGAGCGGAACTGTAGTCAAAATCTACTTCCGGTTCTTCACTGCTGGAACAGGAAGCTAATAAGAGCGTGAAGATTTTTACTGCGAAGACCACAGCTGTTTTTTTCATCGGTAGAATATTTTCTGAAATGGGCCAATATTAAATTCGATCAAGAATGTTGATTTTTGAATAAAAAGGTGGATAGGCACTACAATTATCAGTGCAACTACCGAAAACTATTTTTCACAAGAGAATTATAGTGCCTATGCGAAATCAATCATCTCCATCTTTTGCTTTGGGCTTCCAACCGTAGCACAACTCTGTGCCTGCGTCGCATGAAATAATGCATCGATCTACACCGGTATGTTCACCACAGGCTTCACTGCATGGCGTCGGACAATCAGCGACGTACGCCCAGGCATTCAATGGAGAAAAAGCAAAAAAAGTGTAAAAAACAATTAAAAATCCGGGAATCAGAAATCTAGCTTGTTTCATAAGTGAAAAGTTTAGAAGATTAACGCCTACTCTTAAATGGATTTTCGGCAAACTCCAGAAAGCAAGGACAATTGAAAACCAGTCTTAAATAAAAGAGCCTGCGCTCAAGCCCCCATAGCCAAAGCGTTGCTGAATGCCCTAAGCCATTCCCACTTCCGCCTTCCGTTTTCCCACTTCCTATTCCACCACTTCCACCCTCGCATCATGGTCCAGGTTGAGGTTGCCCTCATAGATGGCCAGGGCCCGGGCGTGCAGGCCGCTGCCGATGGCGATGGCTTCGTCGTTCTCGTAGGCGATGGTGACGTAGTTCCATTTGGCCAGTTGTTCTTCCGGCTCGAAGGTAAAGACCACGGGTTTTCCCGAGCGCAGCACCACGGCGGTTTTGGGCCCGATCAGCTGGTTGGGCGCCTGTTGCTCGACGGCGAGGCGGAGGTTCATCCCTTCGAAGAGGGGGGCATTGCCGCGGCTGTCGAGCCGGGCGTAGAGCGTGACCAGCCCCTGCTCGTCCACCACCGGGTTGATGGCGCTGATGCGGCCGCGGAGTTCGGTATCCGGCAGGGAGAGCGGGTATATTTTTACGTGCTGCCCCTCTTTCACATGCAGGGCTTCCTCTTCCAGCAGGCTGAAGGCCGCCTCGAAGCTGCCGGGGTCGATGAGGGTGCAGACGGCGGCGCCGGCAGTGGCGTGTTGCAGGGCGTTCACTTTTACATCCGCCACAATGCCGCTGAAGGGCGCGTACAATTCCGTTTTCGACAGTTCATAGCGGGCCTGCTCGATGGCGTGCAGTGCCTTGTCGTAACCGCTGAGGGTGTTGATGAGCAGCAGCTTCTCGGCGCTCACCGAGCTGTCTACATAGGCGCGGCCGCCGTTGGCGATCAGCAGGTCGGCCTTGTTGACTTTGGCTTCCTCCAGGGCCA
>CAYVVK010000553.1:0-4749 GCA_964454855.1 uncultured Phaeodactylibacter sp.
CAGGGCGGTGTAGAAGATCATTTTGAGGTTTTCGTCCCCCTCCACTTTGATCTTATTGAGTTCCTGCGCCCATTCATCTTCTGCTTTTAGCCGCACTTGTTCAAAAGTTTCCTCTGCCACAGTGGCGAGGCTGGCGCGGGCGCCCTCCACATCGGCAGAGGAAATACCGGTTTTGATGACCAGCTCGCGGGCGTCTTCCGGAAAGCGCAACAGAGCTCGTATGGACTTGCCTTCGGCGCTGTTGCCCTCTTTGAGGGCTGTACTGTCTGCCAATTCGATGGAAAGGGCAGGGGAGGAGAGGCTTACGGCAAAAAATACCCGCTGGTCTTTGGCCCAGCCGGTGGAGAAGCGGTGGCCTTCTATGCCTGTCTTATCTTCACTGAGTTGAATGGCGCTGGAAGTGGGGGCATCCCAGTTGATGGCGAAGCCCAGGTCGATCAGTACCGCTCTTGGCCCTTCTTCCGGGAAGGTATAGCGTTGTATGCCGGCATGCCGGGCAGCCGTCAGCTCCGCTATGATGCCGTTATTCATTTCTACTTTGTAATAAGCCGGGGAAGCTTCCTCCCTGTCATGCGAGAAGGTGGCGGCGTAGGGCGCTGTTTTGATGTCCTCCCAACTCTGGCTGAGGGAAAGAACGGCGGTGGTGGGCATCATGGAAAGATCGCAGAGGTCGCCGATGCCGGTGCCGCTGAGGTGGGTATGGCTGAAGCCGACGATGGTGGTGTCGATGTAGTTGTAGCCGGCGCACCAGTCCCAGCCCTGAGTGCCGTTGTCGGGGCTGAGTTGCACGGCGCCAAAGGGGACGGTGGCGCCGGGGTAGACATGGCCGTGTTCGGCGGTGCCGATAAAGGGGTCGACGTACTTTAATGGGTTGGCGTCAGTTTGCCCGGCCTCGGATTGAGGTTGGCAGGCGAGCAGGCTCACCAGCAGGATCATGGATAATAGCCGCATAGGTGCAGGAATGCTTTTGTGTTGTATAGAAGATGAAAATGAGGACGCCCCAAAGATAACTTATTTTGGGGCGCCCCTCTGAAGTGTATGAAACTACTTTAATTCAGTTATTGCGCGTCCCACCACATGGGGACGGCCAGCATCTGTGTAAAGTCGGAGGGCATATTTTGGCGCTTCAGCGCTTCGTCGAGATTAACAGGGTTGCTGGCGGCTTCTCCTTCGAAGTAGGCCAGGCGGCGCGGGATCTGCCCGTTGGTCACATTACCCTGGTAGTTTACCGGGCTGAGTTCCGGGTAGCCGGTGCGGCGCCAGTTGGCGTAGGCCTCGTACTCGTTCATGAAGTTGGCGGCCCAGTGCTGCTCGCCGATCATCTTCATGGAGCCGTCAAAGGGGTTGGCGGCCAGGTAGGCGTCGATGTCCGCATCTGCGATCTCCAGAGAAGGATCGAAGAGCGTCCATTGCTTCATGGCGGCGCGTACGCCATTGGCGTAGTGGTCAGCGGCATTTCCGCTGTGCCAGCCTCTCACGGCGGCTTCCGCCAACAGGAACTCTACCTCCGAGTAGTACATAAAGATCATCGGAGAGGAAGTCATTACCAGTACAGGGTTCACGTCGCTGAACTGATCCATGTCGACGTCATCATCCGGGTTGAGGCCCAGGTAATCCTTAATGGTGGTGGCGTTGAAGCCGTTGGGCAGGCCGTTCTGCTCGGTGCCGTTGGGCACTACACCCAGCACGTTGATGCGCGGGTCGTTGGCGTCCCTCATCCAGCTGACGAAGGTCTCGCTGAGGTGTTGGTTGCCGTCTGCCAGCCATACCTCGCCGATACCATTGCGGTTGATGCCTTCCGGCCCATCGGTATGGGGCACCTTGGCGGTGTCATCCAGATTGTCCATTACGCCGCCGGCGATGGCCTTTTTCACCCATGCTTCTGCCGAAGCCGGATCCACCTTGGTCAGGCGCATGCCCAGGCGCAGCATGAGGGAATAGCCGTATTTGCGCCACTGGGCTACATCGCCGCCGTAGAAGAAGTCGGCGGCGCCGTAGGTCGGAGCGCTATCGTTGAACTGGGCAGTGGCCTGCTCCAGCTCGTTCAGCATATCGAAGTAGATCTCCGACTGGGGGTCGTACTTCGGCAGGTCGATGCCTTCCAGAAAGCCCTTGCCGGCCTCGGAATAAGGAATGTCACCGTACAGGTCGGTCAGGCGGTGGAACATGGCCACCCTCATGATGCGTGCGGCGGCCAGTTTGTTTTCCACGGGTTCGCCATCGGCCAGCTTGTTCTCCAGGGTGTTGATCAGGTCGACGGCCTGCACCACCTGTTGCTGATAGGCGCGCTCCATGAGGGCGCCGGAGTACTGTGCGTTGTAGAGGTACTTGTCTCCCGACCAGTATTCGGGCAGGGCGGCGAGGTGCTGTATCATGGTGGAAGAATAGATCAATACCGCCCGCCAGTTCTCGTACCGCTCACCGGAAACGCGGAGCTGCAGTAAGGAGAACTGGAAATCGGGATTGATCTCAGTAGCCGCCAGCGGGTCGATGTTGGTGTCGCCGAAGTCACTGCAGGACTGCAGGGCGAAGGCCAGCACCGCTACGGAAAGGATCAGTCGTTTAAATATGGTTTTCATTGTCTGTTGTCAATTTTTAAGTAGAAAAATCAGGTGCTGCAAGAGCTAGAACTTCAAATTCAGGTCGAAGCCGAAACTGCGGGTCTGGGGCACACCGAACATTTCCAGGCCCTGGGCATTGGCGTTGGTGTAGGTGGATTCCGGGTCGATGTTGTCCACTGTCCTGTACAGGATCGCCAGGTTGCGGCCCACCAGCCCCAGGCTGATGCCGGAGAATGGCGTCTTGTCGATCAGGTTGCGCGGCAGGCTGTAGCTCAGCGTGAACTGGCGCAGCTTGACGAAGCTGGCGTCCTCCACGAATTCTTCAGCAATGCCGGATACGCGGCCCCAGTAATCCTGGACGTTCTGTGGTTCCAGCTTAGTGGTGTTGCCGTCGGGCATGACGATCTCGCCGGTCTCGCGGCCCTCCAGCGTGTTCTGGTGCAGGCCCCGCAGGTAGGCGAAGGCATTAGTGGCGGCGTAGATGTCGCCACCGAACTTACCGTCAATCAATACGCTGAGGTTGAAGTTCTTGTAGCCGAAGGAGTTTCGCAAGCCGAGTGTTAGAGGGTGAATGCCTTCTCCGAGGGTTTCAATATCGCCCCGCAGCGGCAGGCCGTTGTCATCCAGCATGATGTTCCCATTGTCATCACGGGCGTAGGTGTATCCCCGTATGACGCTGTAGCGCTCACCTTCCTGCTGGAAAATGAAAGCGGAACGGGTGCGGCTTTCATCCTGCTGAAGCAGCTCGCCGTCGTCTTCCGGGTCGAGCAGGCTCACGACCTCGCTATCGTTATAGGCCATGTTGAACGAGATATCCCAGCGGGTATTACTATTGCGCACCGGTGCGATGGAAAGCAGCAATTCCACACCTCTGTTGTTAAGCTCTCCTACGTTGACCACCTTGGTGCCGAAGCCGGAGGTCCTGGACACGCCGGCATTGAGGATGTCGTTTTCCGTAGTGCGGTCATAGTAAGAAAAGTCTACCCCGAGGCGGTTGTTGAACATGCGCAGGTCAAATCCGAATTCGATCTCCGTATTGGTAAGCGGGGTAAGCGCGGTATTGGGGATCTGGCCGGAGGTGATGCCGCCCAGCGCCTGTCCGAGGTGGCCCTGGCCGAACAATCCGTAGGCCAGCAACAGCTGGTAGGGGTCGGTATCGCCACCCACCTGCGCCCAGGAGGTGCGCAGCTTGGCAAAAGTGATGGCCCGCGGCATGCGGAAAGCATCCGAAAGCACAAAACTCAGGCCCACGGAAGGATACAACAGGCCGTTATTGTCTTTCGGCAAGGTGGACCACCAGTCCTGCCGGGCGGTAGTGGTCAGGTACAGGAAATTATTGTAAGAAAATTCCACCGAGCCGTAGAGCGAGTTGATCTGCTCCTCGGAGATGTCATAACCCACCGAGCGGTTCTGTGTATTGGTGATCTGTTCGAGGAAAGGGATGCTGAACTGGCTGCCCGATCCTTGCACCAGCTCTGTGTTTTGCTTCATCTGGTTGCCGCCCACAAAGGCATTCAGGCCAATGGAGCCGAACTGCTTGTTGGCCCCCAGCATGAAGTCCTTGTTGGTTTCCAGGAAGCCGAAGCTCCGCTCGGTGATCGCTCCCAGAGGGATGTAATTCGTACCGTAGGGCTCCAGGTTGGTGCGGCGCTCGTTGTAGGTGTCCATACCGATGCGGCCCTGCAGGAACAGCCAGTCAAAGATGTCATACCGCAAAGTCAGGTTGCCCAGCACGCGGTCTTTAGTGTTGTCTGCGCTGAAGCGGTAGGCTGCCCAGTAAGGGTTGGTAACAAAGATGTTGTCGTTAAAGTCGTTTTCTCCTCCGGTTTCGTCACTGCCGTCGCCGTTGGGCCCTTTCAGGGTTTCTATATTGACGTTGGCGGGTAAAGACCAGGCGGTGTAATTGGCGTTGCCTGGAGAATCGGACAGGCGCGGGCGGTTGTCCACTTCCTCCTTGATGTAGGAGCCGCTGAGGGTGGCCGTCAGGCGGTCGAAGAACTTGGCGTTGATCTTACTGGTAAAGTTATTCCGGTCCAGGCCGGAATTGGGGACGATGCCTTCGTTCTGCAGGTTGGTTACCCCGATGCGGAAGTTGTAGGTATCGTCGCCGCCGCTAAGGCTCATGGAGTTCGTCCAGGTGCCGCCGGTGCGGTAGAAACGGTCGAGGTTATTGCCCTGGTCGGAGTAG
>CAYVVK010000554.1:0-4742 GCA_964454855.1 uncultured Phaeodactylibacter sp.
CCTCACCCAGGCCAACCGCATACTGGGCTCCGGGCAGACCTCCCTGGCCAAGTTTCTGTTCATCGCCGCCAGCGGCGATGCCGCCGGCCTGACCACGCATGACATGCCCCACTTCTTCCGGCATGTGCTGGAACGGGTAGACTGGACACGCGACCTGCATTTCCATACCAAAACCACCATAGATACACTGGATTATTCCGGTACCGGCTGGAATGCCGGCTCCAAAGTGATCGTGGCCTGCTGCGGTGATAAAAAGCGGGAGCTGAAAGCGGAACTACCCGATAACTTCAGCCTGCCCGCCGGCTTTTCCAAACCGGAATTCGTACAGCCTGGCATACTGGCCGTACAGGGCCCTGAATTTACGGGTGAGAATTCCTATCAGGAAGCCGAAGAGCTGGCCAGCCACCTGGAGCGCTTCGAATTGCAGGGTATTCCCCTGATCGTGCTCTGTGACGACAGCCCATTCCTCGGCGCCACCCTCAATAATTTCCTCTGGGCCACCTTCACCCGCGCCAATCCGTCCCATGACATACATGGCGTAAACAGCTTCGTGGAACACAAGCACTGGGGCTGCCGCGGCCCCGTCATCATCGACGCGCGGATAAAGCCGCACCATGCGCCGCCGCTGATCACAGACCCTGAAGTAAGCAAAAGAGTAGATAAATTATTCGCCAAAGGCGGAGAATTAGAAGGCCTGGCCTGATCGTGCCGCGATCCTCCGGCCTGCCCACCGGAGCTTCCGCGCAGGTGGGATCGCAAGGCATCATGCGAAATGCGGATTAGCCAACGGCTGGAAGCCCATGCCGCGACCATTCTCCTGGAGTGTTACCCAGCGGCTGGGCAAATCATAACCGCCAGGCTGAACTTCCCTCACACCAGCTCGTCCTCATCCCAGTTCTTCTTCGGAGGCTTTTCCACTTCCTTCAGGTCGAGATGGTCCTCCTCCTCGTCATAGGCAGGATATTCCGTATCCAGACGCTTCATTTCCTCTTCCATGGCACGATCTTCCCATTCGGCCTCCGTTTTTCGCATGCCGGGGAAGCCAAATATCTCGATATACTGAAAGCCTACCGCCAGGCCCCAGCCCATGACGGGCCACTGGAACCACCAGTTGCCCCAGCTCGTGGCGGCATTTAGCAATATGAAAAACAGGCTGGATATTACATAGGTGCCGAAGTGCGCATAAAATTCTTTCTTCTTCTTTACCCGTTTTTGCGCCAGTCTATATTTTTTATCATCATTTTCTTTCATATGAGATGCTGCTGTGGTTAAAAAAGCGCCCTTAAGATAAAAGACTTCTGCTCAAGCTGCAAGTTTATTCGGCGAACTAAAAGCCCCTTTCGCCAGGCTGCCTGTCATAGCCCCCAGGCCGCCAAACAAGCCGCCCAGCAAGGCGGTGAGCATGACCATAAGGACAGCGGGCAAGCCCCCGAAAAGCCCTCCGATGCGGCCGGCAAGAATACCCTCATTCATCAGGTTGAGGTATCCGGCATAGCCGCCCCAGAGCAGGGCCGCCCCCAAAAAGCCCCATATGAAGGCCCGCGGAGGAAGAAAGTCGAAAAACAAGGCCAACAGGCCCGCCGCCAGCGGCATGCCCCACCAGGGGAAATACAGTTGCAACAGGGCGCCAAATACCAGGAGCAGCAGGGTAAAAAGTATGGCTTTCATATCTCTTTTTATCTTGGTTTATTTTTTCGGGCGGAAGCGGCTGGCTTGCAGCACCGGCTGCTCCCGGTCATCGGGCCCGTTCATAAAAAACAGTTTGTTATATTTTCCCTCCGCCCAGTCATCCACCGAGTTTTGATAGTAGGGGCTGCCCGGGTTTCCTGACTGCCCGCCGGGATAGATGCCGTAGGCCTCCACCTCATCGCCCAGTTGCACGATCATCCGCCAGGACGGGCCGTGGCCTTCCTTGATGGCATTGGGCGCATCCTCATATCCCCCCAGGAAGAGGCCCTGCCGGGAAAAAGCAGGTATGCCCGAGAGATGGTTGATGCGGGTATCCTTGTATTTTCCCCAGACGGGAAGCGGCCCTTCCGCCACCACCTCTACCAGGGCCCGGAGGGCGATGTCGTAGCCGGTTTCTATTTCTTCGGTCTGCTGATGGTCAAAAATGAGATGGCGGGCGTCTTGTTCCAGGAGGCTGAGAAAGCGCCAGGTATCCGGTAATTCCACCTCTACGGAATCGATGTTGTCTGTGAGTTCATCAAAAGCCAGGCGGCGGGCTTTGCGCAGCCAGCCTTCGAAAACAGAGGGGGCCACTGCCTCTTTCTCAAAACGATAGTCCCAGTTATTCAGCGCTTCCACCTGTGGATATTGCTGGAAGTCGAAGCCCGCAGAATCCAGTGCCGCCAGTAATAGGGGTACGCCCTCTTCGGCCACGATGCTGTAATTGTCGAGCTGCAGGGCCATCATATCCTCCACCGTAATATTTTCCATTTCTTCCAGGCGCCGGTTGATGTAGCGGCCGCGGTAGTGGTCGAAATAGCCGTGGTAGTAATAGGGGTAATCAGGCCCGGTGGAGCGTTGGTTGGCAGAGGCCACAAACCCCCGTTCCGGATTGCGCACATGGGGCACCTGATCCATGGGGATGAAGCCATACCAGGCATTTCCCGCTTCGCTGCCATCCTGTACAAACTCCCCCTGCCCTTCCGGCCTGAGCGGGAACTTGCCGTTCACCGTGATGGCCACATCGCCCTCCCGGCTGGCGAAGGCGAAATTCTGGGCAGGATTTTCATAGCCCATCAGGGCGGCCCGGTAATCCTCATATCCCCGGGCACTCATCAGGCGGTAAAAAGCCCCCATTTCATAGAAAGGTTTCTGTTCCGGTACGTCGTGAGCGATCCAGCGCATGGCCATATCCGCGTAGGCTGAACTGCTGTCTTCGTAAACTACCGGGCCCCATTCGGTGTATTTCACCGTATCGAGAAGCGGCTCGTCCCATCCGCGTACATGGATGACCTCCACAAGCGGCTTTACTGCCCGGGGCTGCCCATCGTACAGATAGGTGTTTTTTTCCTCATCGGCCCACTCTATGGTATACCAGTCGAGCACATCCTGCCCGACGTTGGTCTCCCCCCAGGCCACCTGCTCATTAAAGCCGATGATGACTCCCGGCACGCCGGGCAGGGAAACGCCATAGGTGTTAAACTGTGGGGTGTGCAGCTGTATCTCGTACCAGATGGAAGGCAGCGACAGCCCCAGGTGGGGGTCATTGGCAAGAATAGGCTTCCCGCTGGCCGTCTTGCTACCGGCCACGGCCCAGTTGTTGCTGCCGATGTGGCGGGGAGGCTGCGGCAGTGGTTCGTGTGGCAGCAGGCCGCTCATCATGACGGCCGGTTCTGCCTTTTCGCGTTTCAGCGGAACCGGCTCGAAATCCCATTTCACCGTATTGGGAATGATGGGAGACTGCTCGGGGTCCATCTCCGGAAAGAGGTACTGATAAAGTTCTTCCCCCAGAATGGCCCGGCTGTTGGCCCTGGCCACGTCCTCGTGCCGCCCGCAGAGGCTCTCCGCCATGGACTTGAAAAAGATGGCGCACTTCAGGGGCGACCAGGGCTCGGGAGCGTACCCCATGAGTTTAAATTCGAGGGGGTATTCTGCCGGGGAAAGGGTGGCGACATAGGCATTGACGCCCTCGCTGTAGGCTTCCAGCAAGGCCAGTTCTTCCGGCGCCCGGCTCCATCCTTTCAGGGTGTTTTCCGCCGCCCACAATATGCCTTTGCGCCGCTGCAACAGGTCGCGCTTCAGCGCCCGCTCTCCCGCTACCTCAGATAAGCGCCCTACGGTGGCCCGCATGGAAATGTCCATCTGCCAGAGGCGGTCACTGGCCGTGATGTAGCCCTGTACGAAGGCCGCATCCCGGGCATTCGCTGCAAAGATATGGGGCACCCGGCGCTCGTCGAAAGCTACCTGTACCGGGGCTTCCAGCGCTGCAAAATCGTATTCTTTACTATCCGGCGCATCCACAGCTTCTGCATTTTGCCAGAAGCCGGTGAACGGGCTGAAGAAAGGGCCGATCGACATGAGCGGAGAACCAAACGGCTGGTGCTGGTTGAGAAGGAACACCAGGCCGAGGGTGAGAAGAAGGGCCGCAGCAAACTTTAGTATCTGCATTTTGTTGGGAATGTGTTTTTTCCAATCATTATCCGGAATGCTAAAAGTATGAAAAAAAGTTTTTCCCCCCTCCTAATTCTTTCCTTAGCCCTGCTGGCCTGCAGCCAGCCGCCTCCGGAACAAACCAAAGACAAGCGCTTCCATATCACTGCCCCTTCCCTGCTCTATTTCAAAAATATGCGCAGTACGGCCTATGAGGAAAGTACCCAACCCGGTACCCGTATCGAGCTGTACCGGCTGCGTAGATTTTCGGAAACGGACGAACGCCCCATCCTCTACCCCATCATCGCCAATAACTGGCTGGAAGACCAGGCCTACCTCTATCTCCGGGCCAATGAGTATGAAAAAGGCTACGCCCGGCCCATCCGTATTCGCTGGCCCGAAGGAGGGGATACCCTGCATGCCAGTAACAGAGAGGAACAATATCGCTTCGCTCTAAATATCTATGAGCAGCTAAAGGAAGGAAAAGAACTGAAAGTACTCAGCCAGGACTCCACCTTTGTACCCATCTACGAGAACCGGCAGGACCGCAGTCATTATCTGACTACCGTTCAGGATTACCTTCGGCTGACGGAAAACAGTGGGCAGTGGGCAGTAGGCAGTAGGCAGTAGGCAGTAGGCAGTAG
>CAYVVK010000555.1:0-4740 GCA_964454855.1 uncultured Phaeodactylibacter sp.
GCGACCCTTGCACCACCAATGATGTGTACACCGCAGATTGCGGATGCGCCGGCACACCCTCCGCAGATGCCGACAACGACGGCATTTGCGATGCCACCGACAGCTGCCCGCTGCTGGACGACAGCCTCATCGGCACCGCCTGCGACGATGGCGACCCCTGCACCACAGATGATGTGTACACCGCCGACTGCGATTGCGCCGGCACGCCGGTAAGCGATGCCGACGGTGACGGTATCTGTGATGCCAATGACAGCTGCCCCGGTTTTAACGACAACCTGATCGGCACCGCCTGCAATGATGGCGACCCTTGCACCTTCAATGACATATACACTGCTGATTGCGGTTGCGCCGGTACGCTGCAGGATTCCGACTCGGATGGCATCTGCGACGGTGAGGACAACTGCCCCAACCTGGACGACAGCCTCATCGGTACGCCCTGTGACGATGGCGACCCCTGCACCACGGATGATGTATACACTGCCGACTGTAGCTGCGCCGGCAAGCCGGAACCCGATTCCGATTCGGATGGCATTTGCGATGCGGAAGACAGTTGCCCCAACCTGGACAACAGCCTCATCGGAACGGCCTGTGATGACGGCGACCCGGCTACCGTCAACGATACCTGGAACAGCAATTGCAATTGCGTGGGCCAGGCTACTGCTGAAAATGACATCTGGCTGGAAGCAGAATGCGCCGAAGTAGGAAGCCAATGGCTGAGTAACAGCGACCCCGGCGCTTCGGAAGGGGTGTACGTAGAACCCTTAGCCGGAAATAATTCCACCAGTGTTGCCCCATTCCTGCCTGAAAACCATGTGCGCTTCTCTTTCAGCCTGACGGAGGGCGGCAGTTATAAGATATTCGCCCGGGTACAAGCCAACGGAGCCCGGGACGATTCGTTCTGGGTGCGGGCCAATGAGGGCAACTGGATCGAATTCAACGGCTTTGAGACCGGCAGCGGTTTCGCATGGATTCAAATTTTCGACTCCAACAATGGCATGCAGGCCGTGATCTTCAACCTCCTTGCCGGAGGCAATACCGTAGATTTCGCCTTCCGCGAGGACGGCACTTATCTCGACAAGCTGCACGTCACGGCCACCGGCGTCCTGCCCGGTGGCTTCGGCGGCCCCGCTACCAATTGCAGCCCGGGGGCTCTGGGCCAGCAGGTTGGCACCCCCGGCATCAGCCAGCCCGCCGATAATACGGCCGGCAGAGCCAGCCCTGGTGGTATTCAGCTTCCCGGCCCCGAAGCTGCTGTAATGGAAGATGTCATCACCTGGAGCCTTTTCCCCAACCCGGGGCAAGACAAACTTTACCTGGAAATGAAAACAGAGGTAGAGGAGGTGCCTGAAGGCGTACAAATACGTATCATGGATGGCATCGGCAAGCAGTACTTCTCGGAGAAGCGCCCGCTATCGGGCCGTATGGAGCTCAGCCTCTCGGCCCTGCCCGCCGGCGCCTACTGGGTGGAACTGATAAGCGGACAGCAACGGGCGATACTGCGCTGGATCAAATTATAAGCAACCTTTCTGCTAAACAGCCGGCTCGTGGGATTTGCCAAATGGCTATTCCACGGGCTGTTTTTTAAGATAACGGGCACCTTTTTCCAGTGCTTATCGCCGGTGATGCACTATTTGTGCTCGATGGCCCTATTGATGAGGCCGTAGTTGGGTATATTTTTCATTTTTTTGAGCTTTCCCATATAGAACTGATTGAGGGCGGGGATGTTTGAGCGACTCATTGGCGGAAGGTTCATTTTTTTCCTCCGGCAGTGGTTATTCTGGCTGTAACTTGATATTCGGAATTTACGGCAGAATATTGAAACCTTATCCTATCCTTGCCCGTAACAAAAGAGATAGGATCGGAAAATTTTTTTGATGCTCTGAAAAAATATGAAATAGATGCTTTTTTTCTATTTTTCAAAAAAAGGAAGGGGGCGCTCCTATCCCATTAGTACAATAAGCGCCAGAATACAGTTTTTACCGATTTGGAACTTTGCCCTGATACCCCCTTCTGGTTTCTGGCTTTTTCCTTATCTGTAGTCAAATTTTCAGGGTTCCATTTGGTGAGAGCCTTTCGCAGAGCTTGCCTAAAAGATGTCGATGTATTATTTCGCATCTGCTTTTATGGTGAGCTCAACCTATTTCCTGGCCCTACTCCTTTATTACAGGTATGCTTAGCCATTGTCCATAAACAGGACTTGCATTAAGGCGAATTATTTTGGCGCGAGGAAGGAACATCCGCATGGATGTGACTGGCCGGGCAACGCAGCATAACGCCAAAAGAATCGTATCCATCGCAAAGGTTATTTAACGTGAGTTCGGGATAAAATTGATGGTAAATCGTTGCAATTGCTGTTCGCTTATGGCAGTTCGCTGTTCGCAGGCCGCAGCGAATGGCAAATAGCGGGCGGCGAATAGCTCCAGAGAGCTACAAGTTGTTGATATTCAAATAGTTTGATCCCGAGCTGACGTTTATTTACGGGTTATGGATAATTACTTAGGCAATTACTGCTTAGCAATATCACGAAAGGTTAATACAATCAAGAATCAACTATGAAAGCAGATCTTCTACCCAGTATAAAGATGAGACGCCCCGGAAATATTGCGTTAATCCTCCTATTCGCGCTCTTCTCCAACTCGCTGGCCGGCCAGACATTCAGCTTTGAGTCTTCGGACCTGATCGGAGAATCCATTAACAACCCGACTTCCCTGGAGTTCGGCCCGGATGGGCGGCTGTACGTCGGCACCAAGAACGGCCAGATTATTGTGTACACCATCGACCGGCAAAAAACCACCGGCCCGGCCACTTATACGGTAACGAATACGGAAACCATCAACCTGGTCAAGAACGACACGCCCAACCACAATGACGACGGCACGCTGAACACCAACACCCAGCGGCAGGTGACCGGCATAATGGTTACCGGCACGGCCTCTCAGCCGATCCTGTATGTGACTTCCTCCGACTGGCGGATCTCCGTGGGCTCGGATGTCAACCTCGATACCAACTCCGGCGTGCTCTCCCGCCTGACGAAGACCGGCACGGGCTGGGACAAAGTGGACCTCGTCCGCGGCTTCGGCCGCTGTGAGGAGAACCACTCCATCAACGGCCTGGACCTCGACGAGGCCAACAACATTATCTATGTCATGGTCGGCGGCAACACCAACAAGGGCGCACCAGGCAACAACTTTTCCGGCACCCCGGAATACTGGACCACCGCCGCCCTGATGTCGGTGGACCTGAATGTGCTCAACAACATGACGGTGTACACCGACCCGCGCACCAACACCAAATACGTCTATGACCTGCCTACCCTGAACGACCCTGGCCGTCAGGACATCGACAATACCCACCCCAACTTTCCCTATACGGACTCCGGCCACCCTATGTACAACGCCACTATCGATATCGGCGACCCCTTCGGCGGCAACAACGGCGCCAACATGGCCATACTGGAGCCCGGCGGCCCCGTACAGATCTATTCTGAGGGCTACCGCAATGCCTATGATGTGCTCTTCACTGAAAACGGTGAGCTTTTCACTTCCGACAACGGCCCCAATAACGGCTGGGGCGGCCTTCCCCTGCTCTTTGACAATAACGGCAACGCTCAGGGCATGGTGGGCGGCAATGACTTGCCCGCCGGATGGTATATCACCAATGAATTCAACGAATCCAATAGTAACACTCATGGAGACGTGCTTTATAACATCCAGGGGCAGGGCTACTACGGCGGGCACCCCGTGCCCATCCGGGCCTTTCCCAGTAAAGCAGGCATCCCCATTTACGAAGATATAGGAGGCGTCTGGACAAAAACTGTGGAATACGATTTTGCCAACCTACTCAACGGCGTCTCAGGCTATTTCAATTCCAGCCTGAATATGGCGATGTTTCCCGACCAGCCCCAGTACGCACCCTACCGGGCCTATGACCTGAGCCTGCCCGGCCAGATCGATGTGGTCAATGCCTCCACCAACGGCATCACGGAATATACGGCCTCCAACTTCAACGGCGGCATGAAAGGCAATATCCTGACGGCTTCTTTTGACCACAACATCTACCGCTACAAAGTCGCTGCCGATGGGAACAGCTTTCTGGAAAAAGAAGCCATATTCAGCGGCTTCGGCCTGCAGCCTCTGGACATTACCGCCCAGGGCGATAATGATGTATTCCCGGGCACCGTCTGGGTGGCCACTTTCAACTCCGACAATATTACCGTCTTCGAGCCCATCGACTTTGGCGACTGCCCCCAGATAGGGGACGCCGATTACGACAGCCCCAATGTAGACACCGACAACGACGGCTACAGCAATGCCGACGAGGTGGCCAACGGCACCAATATCTGCTCGGCGGGCAGCACCCCTGCTGATAATGACGGCGACTTCCTCTCCGACCTGCTCGATGACGATGACGATAATGACGGCATCCTCGATGTGGACGACGCCTTCGCCATAGATGCGGCCAACGGCATGAACACCACCATTCCGCTCATCTATCCCTTTTGGAACGATGACCCCGGCACCGGCTTTTTCGGTGTCGGTTTTACTGGTTTGATGGTTAATGGCAGCACGGACTACCTCAACCAGTTCGATACGGACCTCATGGCCTTCGGCGGCGCTGCCGGCAAGGTGGCCATAGAGCAGGTGCCGGCCGGCGATGCCTATGCCGGCAACAACAACCAGGAGTACGCCTTCCAATTCGGCATCAACAATGGTTCAGCCCCCTTCACCGTACACACCCTGC
>CAYVVK010000556.1:0-4740 GCA_964454855.1 uncultured Phaeodactylibacter sp.
GGGCTGGCGGAAGTTGTAGATGTTCCAGCTGGAGTTGGTGGTTAGGGCTATGGTTTTTTGTTTTCTCATAGTATTTTGGCCTGGCGGCCTTGTGCCCGTGCGCCCCCTAACCCCCTAGCTCCTCCGCTGAGTAGCTTCGGCGCTCGCGGAAAGGGGGAACAAGCACGGGCACAAGGCCGCTATCGGGGTTAACGAATAAAAATAAAACCGGCGGTACGGAAATCAAACGGCTTTACTCCTGCCTTCGTATTAACTCTTCGAGCTTTAATTTCCTATAAGCCTCCGGATAATTTTCCTTCAGCTCGCCGGCCACCTCCTCCAGCTTCTGGAGCAAGAGGCGGTTTAGGAGTTCTTCGTTGGGATTGGGAGAAGAGGCCTTTGTGGTGCGCTGGCCAGGCGAAACATATTCTTTTTCCAAGTCTTTGTTGACCAGTTCTTCCAGGTTGACATCAAACAGCTCAGACATTTTCAGCAAAATATCCAGGGGAGGCAGGCTTTTTCCCTTCTCATAATCACTTACCGTAGCCTTGGTCTTGCCCAATTCTTTTGCCAGGCGCTCCTGGGTGTATCCCCGCTTTTTTCTTAAAGCCTTGATATTGTTGCTTAAATGCATTCGACATAAATAAATGTCAAGCTTTTTTAGTCTTATGTAAGACTAAACTTGACAATAAGATTATTCTTTACTTATATTTGCCCTAACCAACCACCTAATCTGCGCAATTTAAAAAACTCTACCCTGTAAGGGGCACTTGCAGGGGCGGAATATTTATTGCATTCACCTTTAAAAACGGTACACCTATGATCCGGATTTCTTCTTCTTCGGGAAATGCACTGCGTGCTTCGGGCTTATTTTTGCTTCTTCTGCTTTGCGTTAAGGTATTCTACTTTTCTCAGCAGCCGGACTTACACCGGCCGCTGCACACGGCTCAGGCTTTGGGCCCGGGGGCAGCAGCCCCTACTTTTTCTTCTGTATTAATTCCTTCAGCTTTAGCTTCTTATACGCCTCCGGGTAATTCTCCTTCAGCTCGCCGGCCACTTCCTCCAGCTTTTGGAGCAGCAGGCGGTTTAGGAGGTCTTCGTTGGGTTCCGAGTGGTCTGTTTTCATCTTTTTTCCACTTTCCGGAGGGCCCCCTTCCCACATATCGCCCTTGCCGGTGATTAGCCAGCGAGCATTCAGGTTAGGATAAGCCTTTAGTATTTGTTCCAGCGTATCGGACCGGGCCTGCGAACCTCTCTTGAGTATGGCTGAAAGGGCGGCCGGGCTGATGCCTGCTTTTTCTGCAACAGCCTTTTGCGAACCTTCGAATTCACATAATTTTCCAATCCTTTCAGCAACAGACATCTATATATTAGTTGAAAATATCAAAACTGCTTTAATCGAATTTTTATCAACAAAAGTTGATTTTTCAACTAAAGTTGTTTAATATTGCACTGTAACCAACCACCCAATCTGCGCAATCTGAATAAACACTACCCTGTAAGCAGTACTTGCAGGGCCTGATCATCATTTGCATTCATCTAAAATCATTTCGTTATGATCCGAAACCTTTCCACTTCGGGAAATGCACTGCGCGCTTCGGGCTTTCTTTTGCTCCTGCTTTTGTGCATTACGGTATTCTACTTTTCTCAGCCACCGGTTTATCACGGGCCGCCGCTCACGCTTCAATCTACGAGCCCGCCGGTGGAGTACAAGGCCATCTCAGAAGACCTTACGGTCGACTGGCAGGCCGGGGGCGGCGATTTCGACCCGCGCGGCAAGTGCCCGCCGGATTTTTTCCGCAGCGGCTTCGTGCTCCTCTGCAAGAAGCTGGGCAATGGCACCTCTGCGAAGTTCCTCTACCACAAGGGCAAAAAACTGCTCTACCGCATCGACCGGGAGGTGGTCAACGGGCAGGTGCGCGCCGGCCTGCACTGGGTGAAGAGCACCCGCTTTAATGCGCCCTACCGCATTGCGGCCCCCGCCTATAAGGGGGGCAAAGCGGTTAAGGTGCCCAACGCTAAGGGCGGAAAAGATACAAAAATCTTCCATTACGGGGAGGTGGTCTCCAAAAGAAGGGCGAAATACCGGAGGGAGCTGTTTCGGGAGACGCATATTCAGCCCGGTCACTGCCCGGAGTGGGGGGATATTTTTAACTTTATGCCTTGAGGGGGGTATCAGTAAGTTTTTTTGGGGCCTCGCCTTGCGGCTCGGGGTTTTAAGTAGCCACAAAGGCCTGCCTGCGCCGAAGCTTCGGCGCAGGCAGGCACAAAGACACGAAGGTTCACGAAGGTTTTGGTGTGGCTTAGGCTTCACATTGCGGCTCAGGGGTACAATTATTACGGACACAGTTAAAGAACTTAGTGGCCTTTAGTATCCTTGTGGCTAAAAACCTCGAGTGTTAGGCGAGGTGGAAGATCTTTGTGGCGAAGTTGCGGGCGACACCTCTGGAGCCCTCGAGGTATTGCAGGAGGCGTCACCCGCAACCCCCTTTGTGGCAAAAAACTACCGAACCAGCGCAAGCTGGAGAGGTAAGTCATAAAATCTTAGTGGTAAAAACAGAGAACATGAAGTACGCTTTCACTAAAATGCGCCTTGAAGCGCCCAGCTTCTACAAGCTAATCATGAACTGGGTGGAAACACAGCTCATCGTCACGCCAGACAGCGCCCGCATCATAGGCGATGGCTACTACTACGAGATCGCCGGCGCCTTCTCCGACCTGGTGCTCGACTGGGAAGCCACCATCCTGCTGCCGGAACATCCCGGCCTGGAAACTGGAGAATACGACCTGGCTATGGTGGAGGATCAACTCCACGCTTTCCGCAACCAGCAGGGCTACCCGCTGGCGGATGGGCCGGTGGTGGTGGAGGTGGTTTCTGTGCCTGTGGAGGGGTGATTGGGTTTATTGCGGAGGCTTTGTTTCCGTGCTCTGCCAACCCCCTAAAGGGGGAACTGAGCACAGAAACAAAGCTGCCACTCCGTAAAGTCAAGAAAATTATGGAAGGCCTTTGTCTACCGTGCTGGGAGCTTGGGCTTATGTCTTTTCCCCCCTTTAGGGGGCTAGGGGGCGGACATAAGCCCAAGCTCCCCCTTACAAATACCGTTCCTCCCCAATCTTCTTAGTGATCTCCTTGATCTCCTTGATCTCCTGCTCGCGGTACTTGGGCCAGATGAGCAGCACGTCGCCTTCGTCGACGATGATGTAGTTCTCCAGGCCGGCGATGGCCACGAGCTTGTCCTTGGGGGCGCGCACGAGGCTGTCTTTGAGGCCGTAGGCCATGACCTTGTCGCCCTGAATGGCGTTGCCGTGTTCGTCCTTGGGGCTTTCGGCATGCAGGGAAGCCCAGGTGCCGAGGTCCGACCAGCCGAAGTCGCTGGGGATGGTGTAGACATTGTCGGCCTGCTCCATGATGGCGTAGTCGACGCTGATGGATGGGGTAGTGGGGTAGGCCTCGTCGATAAAGGCCTGCTCTTCCTCCGTATTGTACTTGGGCGCCCCGATGGCCAGCACGGTGTGGATCTTGGTGGCGTGCTCCTGAAAGGCCTTGAGCACGGCCTCCACGCGCCAGACGAAGATGCCGGCGTTCCAGAGGTAGTTGCCGCTTTGGAGGTATTGCTGGGCGGTGGCTTTGTCTGGTTTTTCGCGGAAGGAGCGGACCGGGTGGATTTGGGATTTGGGATTTGGGGGTTCGCCGTCCCGCGCCCCTCGGTCACTTTCCATCCCGACCTCCTTCGTCGGTACGGGACTCCCTACGGTCGCTTCCGGCTTCCCATCCCGACCTCCTTCGTCGGTACGGGACTCCCTACGGTCGCTTCCGATCCCGACCTCCTTCGTCGGTACGGGACTCCCTGCGGTCGCTTCCGATTTCCGATTTCTTTCATCCGCCGTAGCTTCAGGCGAAGGCGGGCCGACTTCAATATATCCATAGCCCGTATCCGGGCGGGTAGGGCGGATGCCCAGGGTAAGCAGGGCGTCGTGTTCGGCGGTGAAGGCCAGGCCGGTTTTCAGGGTATTGATGAATTCGTCCTCTTTGAGGATGATGTGGTCGCTGGGGGCCACCACGAGGTTAGCCTCGGGATTGAGGGCCTGCAGTTTGAAGGCCGTATAGGCCACGCAGGGCCCGGTATTGTTTCGCGAGGGCTCGGTGAGGATCTGGTTGTCCGTCAGTTCGGGCAGGTGTTCTTTGACCAGTTTGGCGTATTGCTTGTTGGTCACCACGAAGATGTGCTCTGCGGGGCAGAGTTTGAGGAAGCGCTCGAAGGTCATCCGGATGAGGGATTTGCCGACGCCCAGGATGTCTAGGAATTGCTTGGGTTTGGCCTCGCGGCTGGCGGGCCAGAAGCGGGAGCCCACGCCCCCGGCCATGATGGCTACGTAGGTATTGTGGTTGTGTGTCATGTTGTGCAAAGGACGGGATTTTTTGGGAGAAAGAAAAGCCCCCTCCATCTCCCAGAGCCCCCTCCAGCTCCCCCGAGGGGGGAGGGTTTGGCCGCTCCTGGCTTTAGGGGAAATATTGGCTTTGGGTTTTCAGGCTTTTGTGAACCGCCGGTTTTCCAGATTATGAGGCTTTCCGAGGGTGCCTGGCGTACCGTACCTCCGGCCTTTGTGCCGGAGCAGAAACCGTACCTTCGGCCTTTGTGCCGGAGCATGCACCTTTTGCCCGAGAGATTGGCGGGGCCGGATAAATCCCTGCCTACCTGGCGGTATCGCTAATCTTTATACACATTTACCTTACAGACAAACAAAAGGCTAAAAGCTTGC
>CAYVVK010000557.1:0-4738 GCA_964454855.1 uncultured Phaeodactylibacter sp.
ACGTTCCGACGTTCCGACGTTCCGACGTTCTACTCATTCTCCCATCTCCTTCCTCTGCCGGGGCACCAGGAACAGCTCCGTCTGCCGCCCATCGATATACCGCACCTGCTCTCCATCAAAAAAAGCATCCTCTTCCATCATCATGCGGATCTCCTTGTTCCATTCCGGGAGAAAAACGGCGGCATTCAGCTCGATGGAGTAGGCGGTATTGGGATACAGCGGATAGTCGCCGCGATGCGGCACGCCCTCCTGCTGGTCCCAGAGACCGATGGTGGGGCCGGCGCCATGGCCGTGGTAGCCGATGGGGTGGGTGTAGATGGTGGCTTTGATGCCTTCGGCTTTGGCTTCCTTGAGGGTACTGGCCAGGATTTCATTGCCGCTGCGGCCGGTTTTGAAGTTTGTGGTAAGGATGTCCATCAGGCGCAGGCCTTTCCGGAAGGCGGCTTTTAGGTAGAGTGGGGCATCCGTTTCGCCGGGGCGCAGGATGTAGGCGTTCTCCTGGGTGTCGGTATTCAGGCCGAGGTAGGTGATGCCGAAGTCGACGTGCACCAGGTCGCCCGGCAGGATGGGCCGTTGGCCGGGGCGTTTGGAGAAAGAGCGCAGGTGGTCGAAGTTCTCATGGTCCAGGCGCTGTACGTCCACGGTGGGGTGGAACCAGGCGTCGAGGCCCAGCTCGTTGATGCGTTTGCGGTAGTACCACACCACGTCGTCGGTAGTGGTGACGCCGGGCTGTATCACCTGCTCCGACAAGCCTTCGGCGATGATCTCATGGGCAATGCGGCAGACATGCTGGTAGACGGCCATCTCGCTTTCGGTGCGCGTTTCCAGCCAGCCGATGGCGAGCTTTTCGGCGCTCACTACCCGTTTCCGATATTTTTCGGGCAGTACTTCCATCAGCTTGTCGTAGTGGTAGGAGGATATTCCGTCGGCCAGGCCGAAGTGTTCAGAGCGGTTCAGGGCGATCTGCTTGGGATCGCGTTCTTCGATGATCTGCCGCAGGCGCTTCCACTGATCCGGCTCTTTGTCTTTGTCCCAGGCCTTTTTGAAGACTTCGCCTACGTCGTAGCGGGCGCAGGCCAGCGTTTGCAGGGAGTCTCCGGTATCGTAGACAACGAGCATGGTAGTGCGGCGGGCCGAGAGCCAGAAGGAGGGCAGCATGGTCTTCAGGACGGGGTCCTCGTTGTACTCTCGGGAGATGAGGATCCACATGTCGATGCCCGTACGGCGCATCAGTTCGGGCAGTACTTCCTCTGCGCGTTCTTTCAGCCAGCGGTCTTCCACGGCGCCGCGCTCCTCCAGGGAGACGATCTTCGGCATCTGGGCGGAGAGGGAGAGGGAATAGAACAGGGAGAGAAGTAAAGCGAGTTTTTTCATTTTTTCGGGCTAAGATAAGCGATAAGCCATGAGGCACCAAGGTTTTTTGAGGAAGGCACCAAGGGCCTTTTTGCCACTGGCCCCTTCAGTCCGTCCAGCGGCTTAGTTTTTTCTTGGTGCTTTTTAGTTCTACTTTGTTAACTTAACACAGAGGCCGCAGATTTTAGCTGGGGGTTGTGTAAAAAGCTTAAATTCAAGTTAATCGATAAAAATAATATTGTGTAAATATTTCTTTGATAATGGTGAATATATTTCAAATTCTCCAAGACGAAGCTTGGAGGCACCTTTTTACACAACCCCCAGCCCCTCTGCATACCCTGAAAATTAAACCGCAGAGGACCTGCCTACCCCCCGGCCATGCTGGCACAGCAGGCGGGCACGGAGAGGCGCAGAGATAGAGCGGATACTTTGCGTGCTCAGTGTCCTCTGTGGTTCAAATTATTAAGGGTCTAAGACGCAAAACACCTGCTGGTAAGCCGTTGACTGACGTTTTCCCTTAAAGTATATTAAGCTTCGAGCGAATTTCTCGGTATCACCACGGAAACGGGCGCGTCGGGGCGGCTCTTAACGAGATGATCGCGGCACGAAGTGGCCCACCAGTTTTTTCCATTCCTCTTCGAGGGATTCCTGGGGCATGCTGCGGTTGGCGCGGCGGTACCAGTAATCGGCGTTCCAGTTGTCGCCTTCTACGCGGTGCAGATAGGCGTGCACCCAGGCGCCGTCGGGGCCTGGGATATCCTGGGCGATGTTGTGAGCCTCCTCCCAGTTGTCTTTTCCCGCATGCCAGAGGGACTGGAGCAGGGGGGAAAGGCTGGATGGGGGATCAGGTTGGTTGAGTGTAGCTTTAAATTCCTCTATGGACATCAGCAGGGATTAGAGTTTTACGATGATCTGGTCAACTGTTTCTTTGAGCGGAGCTACTAAGCGGTCTACTTCGCCGGTTTGGGCATCTACGGCTTCCGAGAACTCCCCCTCCACTTTTTTGAGGAGATTTTCTCTTATCTTTTTCTCTTTTTTGGCCCGTTCCAGCTCTTCGTTCAGCAGCTTCCACTTCATATCACGTTCATAATTGTATTTTGTTCTCTTTCCCACCACAATTTTAGCATTTGCGTAGTTCAGCCACTTTTCCCCCCTTTCCCTGGCTTTTTCAGTTGTGGTTTCTTTCAGTTCGTTGATCATAGTGGCCAGATACAGCTCGTACCTTTTGAGCTCTACGTATATTTTCAGCAGGTCGTGATCATTTTGCAGGAGCTGATCGGCATGTTGTTTGGCCAGTTCAAGAATGTCTTTTTTTGCTGGTTGCCGGCCTAGTACTTCTATGGGTTTCAGAATGTTGCTCATGATAATAGGGTTTTCTTCTTATGCAATACCAGAGTTGACAACAAGTTAAAGGGTTTTTAGGAATATTGCATAGACAGTTGGCCGCTTATAATCAGTTGATAAATTTCACCTTGCCCACTTTGTTTGGTTTGTAGCGATTTGTTTTTCAGTGGGTTAGGAGGCCGTTTCTAGTGCCAGGCAAACAGGTTTTATCCTGAAGGAGACAAAAAAGAAAAGCTCCTGCAAAATAAGCCATGGCATCCCACCAATCTGCCGTAAAACCTTCGGAAAGGCGGGGGAACAGCCCTTCGAACACCAAAGCAAGCAACGCTGTGGTGGACAGCACCTCAAAGAGAGAAAGGCGCTGCCGCCCCAGCAGCCAGCGCTGCTCCAGCCGGTAGCCGCTCAGCAGGATGGGCATGCAGAGCAGGCAGTCCAGGTAGTTGTCTGCCCAGGGGATGGGAAAATGCAGCACCTTCTGGGTGAATTGGTGGGCCAGGAACAGCGTGATAAATAGGTATAGGAGCAAACTATAGTTCATCGAGAAGGAAATTAGGCGGTAGCGAAGCAACTATAATACCGCCGCAAAAGCGATCATCAGCCCCAGCAACAGAAAAGGCGACAACAATATCATAATCCCTATCCCAATAAGGCGCAGCAGGATCTTGGCGCCCATCACCACCACACTATCCTCCTTGCGTATGCTCACCAGTTTGTTAAAAGTATTGTAAGATTGGCGGGCGCCCTGCAGGGCGCTGTTGGCGGCCGGCTCTTCGGGATCTGTTTGGCCGTTGTTGGTATGTTCAGTCATGATCTTTAATTTTAGAACAAATGTACTAGGTTTTAAGCATTAGTACAAGTGTTCTAAAAAATACTTATCTTTGTTTTCCAACAATTCGTCGAAACATGAAGACCAAAGACCGGATACTGGAGGTTGCCCTGCGGCAGTTCAACGAGTCGGGTACCGGCCCGGCCACGGTGCGTAGCATTGCTGAGGAGGTAGGCATCAGCCATGGCAACCTCTGTTATCATTATAAAAATACCGATGCGCTGATCGAAGCCTTATACGACCGGCTGGTGGAGGAGGTCGATGAGCAGGTACTCCGGGAATACGGCCTGGAAAACGGCCTGGAGGTTATGGTTCAGCAAGCCGAGGCAACCTTCCACCTGTTGTACAAGTATCGTTTTCTGCTGCTGGACTTCGTCCGCATCATCCGCCGTATCGATAGTGTGCGGGAAAAATTCCGGGTGCTCATACAACTGAGGCGGCAGCAGTTTCGCATAGGATTAAACCACCTCATTGCCCAGGGCCTGATGCGGGAGGAATGGGAGCCCGGCCTGTACGATCACCTGATCACCAATATGCTTATTGTGGGGGACAACTGGATCGCTCATGCAGAGATCCACTTTGATGAAAAAGGAGAACACGTCATAGCCTATTATCTGCAGGCCTTCCTTGGCCTTCTCGTTCCTTATTTTACTGACGAGGGATTGAGGGAATACCGACAGGTGATGGTGAGAAGGAAGAAGGCTTTGGCCTGATGGAGGCTTCTTCCATCATTACATTGGGCAACTGATAAGTAATGTGTTTTCAAACGGTACAAAAACACCATCGGCGGGAATAGTATCGCCAGCAAACAAGTACTGGGTTTTCTGCCTTGTATTAAATACCGAACGATTTCCGAATCTTAAATACCCCGCAATATGTCTCACAAAGAAGCGAAAGTTGCCCACATCAATGATCTGAAGAACGGCGAAATGAAACAGGTGGAAGTAGGCGAAACCGAAGTACTGCTCGCTAAAGTAGACGGCGAACACTACGCCCTCTACGCCAAGTGCACCCACTACGGCGCCCCCCTTGCCGACGGCGCCATCAACGGCCACCGCCTGGTGTGCCCCTGGCACCATGCCTGTTTCCACATCAAGACCGGCCAGCACCTGGAAGCGCCGGGCATCGACGGCCTGCCCAGGTACGAAGTGAAGATCGACGGAGAAGATGTAATTGTCCGCGTGCCCGAAGACGGGCCGGACCGGGTAACCAATG
>CAYVVK010000558.1:0-4732 GCA_964454855.1 uncultured Phaeodactylibacter sp.
GAGCATAGCCTTTTCACCGCCCGGCGGCAGCGGAGCCGTCCTCGCCGGCAGCCAGTTCACCAATGTAGTGGAATGGGATAAGAGCGGAAAGCTTACCAAACGCTTTGAAGGCAGCGGAGCCCTCTCCCACGCCCTGGCCCTCTCTCCAGCCGCTCCGGATGGCGCCCCGGCAGGAAAGTACATCGCCTACGGCACTCCGGAATATACCATCGAACTTTGGGACCGGGAAAGCGGGAATAAGATCCGCACCATCGACAAAGGCGCCCGCACCATTGACCCCCGCATGATGGCCCGGGCGGAAACGGTGGAAAGCATGAATGAACGCCTGAAGAATGAGGATGCTCCTTCCAAAGACTTTTTCTACGCTAAGGATGGGGGGGGTACACCCGAAGAGGACAGCCTCCGTACCGCAAGAGAAGACTCCCGGGCCGCCGAACCCATCGATTTCAGCGCTCAGCTGATCAGCGCCCTGGCCTTCTCGCCCAATGACGGCGGCCGGTATCTCCTTTCCGGCGACTGGGACAATACCGCCGAGCTCTGGAGCCGCGATACCGGTGAAAAACTGGAAAGCTTCGAGGGGCATACCGGCGAAATCAACGCGGTGGCCTTTTCTCCGAACGGAAACCGGATACTCACCGCCAGTCAGGACGGCACCGCCCGGCTATGGGCTCCGGATGGCCGCCTGATCCGTATCCTGTCCGGGCATACGGCGGGCGTAAATGCTCTGGCCTTTTCACCTGATGGTAAATCCATAATGACCGCCAGCAAAGACAACAGCCTGAAACTATGGGATACCACAGCCGGAGAGCTGATCCAAAGCCTGGAGGGGCAAACGGCCTATACACTGGCCTTTTCAGAGAATAACCGGTTCCTCTTTTCCGGCGGCCAGGACAATACCATTAGGATCTGGGATGCTCAGAATGGTAAAGCCCTGGCCAGCCTGATTGCCCTGGACTCCACCGATTGGGCCATAACCACTCCCTCCGGCTTATTTGACGCTTCTCCCGGCGCCATGCGCCTTATGCATTATGTCATCGGGCTGGAGGTTATTGAACTCGAACAACTCAAGGAGCGCTATTACGAACCCGGGCTGTTACAGAAACTGCTGGGTTACTCCGATGAACCCATCCGCTCGGTGGAAGGCTTCGATTCGGTGGCCCTCTACCCCACTGTCAGGCTGGAACTGGACAGCCAGGCTCATCAGCTGCAGATCGAGCTTCGCCCCCGAAACGGCGGCATCGGCCCGCTGAGCGTGTTCATCAACCACAAAGAAGTCCTCCCGGACGCCAACCCGCCGCAGGGCTTCGACAAAAAACGAAGCACCAGTATCCGCATCGACTTAGGGAAATTCAGCCGCTACTTCCTGCAGGACAGCCTCAACACCATAAGCGTACGCGCCTACAACGAGGACGGCTGGCTGAAAAGCCCTGAGCACGCAGTAGCTTACCGCCCCCTCTTCGTACGCAGCCGGGGAGACACCGATGCCCGCCCAGGGCCGTTCATCTTCCGGGGTACTCCCCAGCCCGCCCTTTATGCCCTCATCATCGGCACCAGCAATTACAGCGGCGAAAAGCTGGACCTCAAATACCCGGATAGGGACGCCCGGGCCATGGCGCAGGCCATCGGGCAGGCCGGCAAGCAGCTCTTTCCGCCGGACAGCGTGTTCCTAAGCCTGTTGACTACCGATGCCGCCGAGGCGAGCCAGCTTCCTACCAGAGACAATATCCGCCGGGCCTTCGAAGCGGTAAAAGGCCGCGCCAAGGCCGAGGACGTCCTGCTGGTGTACTTCTCCGGCCACGGCGTGACCTATGGCGATGCCGAGCGCGCCCAGTTCTATTACCTCACGCAGGACATCGCCAGCACCGACCTCAGCGACAGCGGCATCCGCCAGGCACGCGCCGTATCTTCCGCCGAATTGACGAAGTGGATCAATGACATCCCTGCTCAGAAGCAGGTCATGATCCTCGACGCCTGCAATTCCGGAAAGGTGGTGGAGATCTTCGACAGCGGCCAGAAAGCCCTCAACTCTACGCAGGTGCGGGCCCTGGACCGCATGAAAGACCGCACCGGCATGTATGTACTGGCCGGTTCGGCTGCCGACAAATCCAGCTACGAGGCCAATCAGTTCGGCCAGGGGCTGCTCACCTACAGCCTGCTGGAAGGCATGAGCGGGCTGGCGCTGCGGGAAAAGCGGTATGTAGACGTGATGGCCCTGTTCCAGCATGCCCGGGACAAGGTACCCGAGCTGGCACAGGCCATCGAACGCATACAAACGCCTATGCTGGCCTTCCCCGGGGGCGGCGCAAGCTTCGACATCGGCATCGTCAATGAGAAAGTCGATATCCCGCTGGCGCCGGTTAAGCCGGTTTTCATCCGCAACACCTTCCTCGATGAAGATCGCCTGTCGGATCACCTGGGGCTCACGGCACGGCTGGAAGAGCATTTCCGGGAGATCGCCGCCCGGGGCGCCGAGGCCGGCCTGGTGTACGTCGACATTCCGGACTTTCCCAATGCCTATACCATACGCGGGCTGTACCGGTTGGAGGGAGATATCGTTGAGCTTAAGGCCCGGTTATTTAAGGGGCGCCAGGCTTTGGGAGACATCAACGCCATGGGAAAAGCCGCCCGGCTGGATATACTCGTGGAAGATATCCTGAGGCAGGCGGTGGAGCTGATTCGTTGATTCGGACTGAGTAGCTGCAGCAGGCCTTTCCGTCGGGGCAGCCTGGTGTTTGACTGTCAGGTAAATGTGTATAAAGATCAGCAGCTCGCTGGCAGGCAGGTTGGCTAGTGCAGTCGGCAGTAAATAGTTGACAGTCGGCAGTCAAAATAATCAACGGGTTATCAATCTATTATAACACCAACTACCTGTCAATTAATTAACTCCCAAAGCACTAGCCTAAAGATTGGCCTCCAAACATGCTCTAAAGAACATCTCCCCCCGCAAAAACGTATCATCAGAAAAGCCCCGAACCATGCTCACCCTCAACTGGCTTTTCCTCCTGCTATGGCACCTTTTCACACCCAACCCTCCCCCTTCCGGCGGGCAATCCCAGCCCCGCACGGGGGCTCCCCGGCCGCAGCCGCAGGAAGAACTGCGCCTCTTTCTTGCCGGCGACGTCATGCTCGGCCGCGGCATCGACCAGATCATGAAACATTCCGTAGGCCCCACTTTGCATGAATCCTATGTGAAAAATGCGGAACGATATGTGGAACTGGCGGAACGCGCCAGCGGGGAAATCCCACGCGATGTGCCTTATTCTTACATATGGGGCGACGCCCTCACCCTCTGGAAAGCCTACAAACCGAAGCTGCGGCTCATCAACCTGGAAACCAGCGTAACCACCAGTGATCACTACTGGCCCGACAAGGCCGTCCACTACCGCATGCATCCCAAAAACACAGAGGCGTTGCAGGCTGCAGAGATCGACTACTGCGCCCTGGCCAACAACCACCTGCTCGACTGGGGCTATCCCGGCCTTAAGGAGAGCCTGGAAAGCCTTAACAAGGCCGGCATCCCACATTCCGGGGCTGGCTTGAACCTCAAGGCCGCCAGCGCCCCTTCCGTTTTCCCCATCAAGGAAGACCGTCGCCTGCTGGTTTTTGCCTGTGGGCTACCCTCCAGCGGCGTCTACCGCTCCTGGGCTGCTTCGGAAAAGGATCCCGGCGTATTCTACCTGCCGGGCTATACCGAGGAGGCCCTTTCCCTGCTGCAACAGGCCATCGGGAAATACCGCCAGCCGAAAGACATAGTGGTGCTTTCCATCCACTGGGGCAGCAACTGGGGCTATGAGGTGAACGCTGCCCAGCGCCGCTTTGCCCACCAGCTTATCGATGAGGCTGAGGTGGACTTGATCTACGGCCATTCTTCCCACCACCCCCGCGGCATGGAAGTTTACAGGGAACGCCTCATCCTCTACGGCTGCGGCGATTTCATCAACGATTACGAGGGCATCGGCGGGCATGAGGAATACCGCCCCAGCCTCGCGCTCATGTATTTCCCTACCCTCGATGTGAATTCCGGCAGGCTGCTGCAGCTGAAAATGGAACCTGTTCGCATCCGGCGCTTTCAGTTGCATAAGGCCGGCAGCGAAGAAGCCGAATGGCTGAGCAGGCGGCTAAGCCAACATTCCGAAGGCGAGATCAAACCCACCGAAGCAGGCGCACTTTCTCTGCGCTGGAAATAAGGTAACCTTTCGGGAATTCTGCAAATACAATTCAGAGGAGCCCATCCGGGTATTCCGGTGTTGTGGTTTTTCGGTATTGCGGTTAGGTTTAACATTGGGCGCATCAGGCCAATCACCAATACCTGGATCCTTATGCCGATAGGTAGGGGAAATGTACCCCCGTCTTTTCTCTGCAGAAGATTTGTTCTTCACTATGTATAGCGGTATTCCTATATTTGTGGAGATTCCACATGGAATTCAAAAGAAGGCCACCCTCAAGGAAATATCAGTTCAACAGCGCATCGCCTCCCCCTGCGCTCAAAAAAGCAGCGATAATGAAACCCCTGCACGTATTTTTCTACCTTATGGTTCTCCCTTTTTTCGCTCTGGCGCAGAAGCCACAGCTCGTTGTGCCCGTAGGCCACACCAGCTACCTCAAAGACGCCGTCATTTCCCCCGACGGGCGGAATGTGCTCACCGCCAGCTCCGACCGCACCGCCAAACTGTGGAACCGCGACGGCCACCTGCTGGCCACCCTGCCCGGCGCCGCCTGGGAGGTGCAATCC
>CAYVVK010000559.1:0-4732 GCA_964454855.1 uncultured Phaeodactylibacter sp.
CCTGTCTTTAAAGGCTGTCCAACGTTAGACGGGTAGCCAAAAAAAATTGCTTTTTTTGAATTTTAACTCTTAATTATACGAAATTTTTGGTACTGCCAAAAAGTTTCTCCTCTCCCTTTTCTTCTGCAAGTTTGAATCATTCAATAACGCTGACAAAACCCAGTCTGTCATGACAAAATACCTTGCTTACCTCGAATTGCTGTTCGAGGACCTTATCGACCCTCCCGAGATCCCTTCTCTTCGCGATGCCGTCATGGATTTCATTGGCTGGGATAAGGAGTTCATTTCCATGGATGCCAGTTTTGGGAGCCCGAATGCGCCAGCGCCTTTTTCCTACCCCGTAGTGCAATTTAAGGTGAGAAGGGAGGAGGAAGGCTTCCGGCCCGTACTCACAGCGGTTGGCCACAATGTTGGTAAAATTACACGTTTCCTTCGTAAAACGCAAAACATTGGGGCAGTTGTCCAAAATAAATATTACCGCCTGGCGGTATCATCGGGGAAGCTCTCGCGTTATTTTTTGCGCGCCAGCCCGTACACCCGGCCTTATCGCGTGGTAAAGTACCATCCCATGGACAAAGCCACCTACACGGGCTATTTTCAAAAGCTGAGCCCGGATCTGCAAGTGGAGTTTCTCCGCGGACTGCTGATCCGGGATGTCACTACCTTCGCCGACGGGATCGGCTGGAGGCCGCAGTATCCGGTGCATGTGGAAGACGTCCGGATACGGGGCCTGCAAAGCATCCGCCGCAGGCGGACGGACTACCCTTGTTTCAAACTGGATTTACGCTGCAACCTCACCCTGCCGGATGGTATTGGGCTGGGGAATGGCGTGGCCAAGGGATTGGGGGTAGTGAGGCCGTGAGGTAGCTGAAGGGCTCTGCAGGCCATACATTGTATAATAACCTGCCGACTGCACTAGCCAGCCATCCGCTTTGCCTCTCTCAGCAGTGCAGAGTAGCGGTTGCGCACCACCCCATGCGTCAGTGGCAGTAACCCGGCGATCTCTTTATTGTTGTATCCCTGTACGCGCAGGTCGAGGATCAGGCGCGACAGGCGGGGTAAATGGCGGTACCAGTGAAGTAATTGGAAATGCCCATTGGCTGCAAAGAGCTGGGCAGCGCTCCGGAATTGGGCTGGCGCTTCTTCGGCTGCCGGCTCCAGGCCAGGGGAGAGTTCCGGCCACCAGTGGCGGCGTCTTTTTTTCAGTGTATCCCGGTAGCAGTTGTGGACGATGCCCAGGGCGAAGTTCATCAGCTTGCCTTCCTGGCAATGGCCGGCGCGCACCTTTTGAAGGAGCGTGAGGAAGGCCTCGTTGAAGCAGTCTTCCATAGCCTGATGCTCCCGGCTGCCCCTGGGGTGGCGGCAGAAGGTTCGGAAAGCCCGTGTTTTGAGACGGGCATAGAAAGAATTGATAGCGGCCTCATCGCCTCGGCGCAGGCCACCCAGCACCGCTTCGGTGCTGTAGGTTGGTGTGGTTTGAGTCATGCTGCAAGTTTTCCTGAGAGTGATGGAGGCAGGGTTTGGGCCTGCACTCCTTTTGCTGATTCAGGTTTTGCAGCAAGAGGGAAATAAAGGCAAAAGGTAAAAGGTAAAAGTCAAAAGGTAAAAGTCAAAAGGTAAAAGGCAAAAGGCAAAAGGCAAAAGGCAAAAGTCAAAAGGTAAAAGGTAAAAGTCAAAAGGCCGATGAAGCGGGTCTCCCGGCTTGCTTTATGCCATTGGCATCCCTTTGGGGCCCTTCACCAGGTAGCGTTCTTTCCTGATGCCTTACTTTGTAATGGCATACAAAATCGGAAGTGTCATGCAGAAATGAAACTTTTTCCACTTTTTTTCGATGAAAAAATAACTTCATCATTTTGGCTAAGCAGTCCTCCCGCCTTCCAAGGAGAGTCAGCCGTCCGGCCCCCGTAGGGAGGGGTTCTGGCGAGGGCAAATGATGAAGTTGTTCTCTGGCCATTACATGGTGTAACACAAAAAGCGGCAACCCGGACGTTTCCGGGCCGCCGCCTCATCCAACTTGCTGACGCGTACCGCATCGGCATAGCTCCGCTAAGGGCATTTGCTGCCGTAATGCGGTGTCCCAATCTGTTTTTTGAAAAGGAAGGGAATGAGGTTACAGTAAGCATTTTGTTGAAATCGCCCCTGTGGATACATTCCCTTCAGAAAGCATACGGTAGTGCCTTGCTGCCCTGATAGCCCGGCCGCTTAGTGGTTGACAGGGCATAAAGCAGTGCAACAGGGCCATTGGCAAAAGCGCTCGGCCCTATGGCCCGCCTTGTCGGCCGGAAAGCCGCGCAGTGTCCGGTTTCCGGCTGGAGACAAAGGCCTCCCACAGGCCGGCCCTGACGATCGCAAGGAATTGTGATCCGTCAGCCCTTCGGGCGGAAAATCCTTACTGGATTTTCCAGGCTAAACCGAGCGGGTTTGCCGATTCCGTCATCGCGTGATACAGCCGTGGCTGGCCACACGATGTGCTGCTTTTTTTGTCAGGCAAGTTGAAAAATATTGGCGGAGGATGGTTTTGATAAGGGAAAGAGCTGTTTTAGCTGTTACCCACTGTGCTTAGGAGATGCATAGCAAAATGCAATGCCGTCTTTACCCTCCACTTTTTTTAAGTGGTGTTTGCAGGCTGGGCGCGTCTTACGGCAAAGGTACGAAATCGCGAAATAACATCCTACAATATTACCCAAAAAATATTTTCAATTTTTTTTAGAAAAGGAAAGTGCATCATTAAGAGCCTTCACCTCCGCCTTCCCCGGCCGGTGGGCTTTGCGGATTGGGGGCCACTTCCTGCACCGGCGCTACCGGCAAAACAGGCGGCAGTTGCCCCTGGCCTTCGGCGGGCGTTGTTGCGGGAGATTGTTTCGGCCCCCCTCCTTCCGGACTTTCCACTTCCACCGTTACGGGCTGGGGTGGCTCCTTTTCCTTAATGGCGGGAAAACGAAGTATGCCCTTGATGGGCCGCACCGAAGTGACGGCAGAGCTGGCGCTCTGCAGGTGGATGTCCAGCGCCATGTTGTAAGACTGCATATTGGTATTGTCAATGCGGTCGAGCGGGTAGGTCTGCTGGGTTTCCAGGGTGACGATGAAGCGCTTTCGGGAAGCGTCGGGCTCTACCTTGACGATGCGTACGCCCAGCTCCTTATCGCTTCGGCGCACCAGCAGGTTGCCGATGTAGGGCTGCTCTTTGAAGTTGACCGGGTTGTACTGGTCTTCGATCTCGATGGCGAATTTCCACTGGAAGGCAAAGTCCCAGCCCTCCTTTTTGGTGAGGTCGAAAGCGCCGTCGGCAATATTGGCGATGGGGTGGGAGCTGGTCTGTATTTCCTCGTTGATGTCGAAGTAGAGGTACTGGCCGCCCACCGGCTGCTGGCTGCGGATGCGGTAGGCTACGTTGAGCTTGCTGGGGCGGCTGTCTATCGGCCCGCGGAAATTGCTCGACAGCGGCCTTCCGCTGATGGTGAAGCGGCAGCCGTAGGTGTCGGATTCGGCATCGTAGTAGGGCTGGGCGGCGAGGCTGGGCTGGCCGGCGTAAACCCCCGGCTGTACGTTCTCGATCACCCAGAAGTTGTTGGTCATGTTCTCGGGAATGCCTTCCACGATGAGGAAGTGTTTGTGTTCCACCCCTTCGATCATCAGCGGCAGGTCCTGTGCTTTCTGGAACACCAGGTTGATGCCGCTGAGGTAGTTGCTGATGTCTTCGGGGGAGGGCATGGGAGAGAAGAGGTTGCGCTTTTCGTAGTTGCCCTCGAAGTCGGTATAGAGGATGGTCTCCCAGTCGTTGCCAAAAAAGGAAGTGGCGCCGCCCCGGCCCAGGCTGAAGTTGGCTTTCAGGCGGGCCGAAAGAGGGGCGTTGAGGTTGAGGCCGCCCTCCATTTCTATCTTATAGTTTTCCTCCGCGGAAGTAATGTGTTTGATCATCACCCCTTCGAATTCGCGCAGGTAGTAGGCATTGCCGATGTACTCCGGGTTTTCTTTATAGAACTCCCAGATCTTCATCATGGCCTCGGTGGTGCGGTAGTCGTTGGCTTTGAGGATATAATCCAGGGGGGAGGTGAAGGAGCCGGACAGGGCCAGGATGGACGACTCGCGCCGGCTGTCGGTGTCCAGGGCAGCCTGGAAAGCGGCGTAGGGCGGCTCTATGCCGGCATCGAGGGCAGCTTTGAGGTAGCCGCTGCAGGTCTTGTGGAAGATGAAGGAATCGAAATTCTCGTCGGGGTTGACCACAAACTGGTTGTTGACGCTGTTGAGGCGGAAGACCCGGCTGGGCGTGTAGTTCACCTCGTCGAAAGGCATGAGTATGTCGCCGTCGGTAAAGATGTAATAGAGCAGGCCGCCCCCGCGAATGTCGGCGGTCTCCACGCGGGTGCGCAGGTTGCGGCGCCCGAGGAACTTGCTGATGTCCTCAGGCACAAAATCCCGCTTGCCTTCCGGGGTGGCGAAGCCGCAGTATTCGCAGTGGCGCTTGAAGATGCGCTGCATGGCGTAACCAAGCGATACGCGGGAGTAGGAGCGTTCGGGCGGCCATTCGTCACGGCGGTATTTCTCGAGTTTCCGCTGGAAGCGGTCTATTTTCTGGGCATCAATGGAGTCGGTGACACTGAGGATGAGGCTTAGCAGCAACAGTGTATACAATGCTTTTTGCATACCTGAATTCACAGTTTTAGTTGACAGTCAATAATGGGGGATGATTATCTTACCCCCAACAACGCAAAGCATGGCGCAAAGCTTGTAT
>CAYVVK010000560.1:0-4697 GCA_964454855.1 uncultured Phaeodactylibacter sp.
ACAGAGCGCCGCCCAGAAACAAGGCCAGGGCAAAACCCCAGAACCAGGGCTCCTGCAAGAGGGTAAAGCTCAGCTCAGTGCCCCACAACCGCCCGAAGGCCGGCATCAGCGCTTCGGCAGCCAGAAAAGCAATGGCCAGGGCCAGAAAGTTAACCAATACCGATTCCAGCAGGAATTGCCGGATGAGCTGGCTGCGGTGCGCCCCTACTACCTTACGCACGCCCACCTCCTGCGCCCGGTCCAGCGAGCGGGCGGTCGACAGGTTGATGTAGTTGAACCAGGCAATAATGATGATAAACAAGGCGATGGCCAGCATGGCGTTCACATAACGGGCGCTTCCGTTGGCCCCGAACTCGTAGGCAAGGTCGGAATGCAGGTAGATGTCTTCCACGGGCTGGGCCAGGAAGCGGATCTGATAGTTCGCTTCCGACATCCGCTCTCCCAGGTATTGCTCGGTGAAAGCGGGCAGCTTTTCCCATACCGAAGCGATGTCGGCATCGGGAGACAGGAGGACGTAAGTATAAAAATCCGACCAGGTCCAGCTGCCCTCCGCATCACTGCCCCGGGCGGCCATCAGCTGGATGTAGGTGACGTAGGAAAAGGCGAAATCGAAAGAAAGATGGGAGTTTTTTGGAATATCCTCAAAGACGGCGGCGACCTCGATGGGGTTGCCATTGGTGCCCACTTCCAGTACCTGCCCGATGGGGTTTTCCTTACCAAAGTACTTCCTGGCCATGGAAGCGGAAAGGGCGCCCAGGCCAGGCTGGCTGAGCGCCTTGTGGATGTCCCCTTTCACTACCTCAAACGAGAAAATATCAAAGAGGGAGGAATCGGCATATACGATATTCTGCTCCCCAAAGCGCTTGTCCTCGTGTGCAACCACGCCCCCCGTACGGCGCAGGCGTACGGCCTTCTCCACCTCGGGGAAGTCCTTCAGCAGATGCGGCGCCACCGCGGGAAAGGTAAAGGCGAAATCCTGAACTTCCTCCCCCGGCTCGTACTTTTCCATGGCGATCCGGTAGATGCGCTCCTTCTTTTTATGAAACTGATCGTAGCTCTTCTCCCAGGCCACGTACTGCAGGATGAGCAGACAGGCCGTCATGCCGATGGCCAGCCCAAGGATATTGACCAGAGAAAAGAGCTTGCTCTTGATCAGGTTGCGGAAAGCGGATTTGAGGTAGTTTTGTATCATGGCTTATTCCTTTTGTTGTTCTATTAAATAGCCGATAGCGCGCTCCAGCACCGGATCGCGGTCGTGGATGAAATCCTCTACTGTAGGGGCGGCCTCGATATGGGGCGCTATGCCATAGCCTACAAACTCTCTGCCGTCGGGAAAGACATCCTTCTTGGTGCAAACACGGGCGGAGCCGCCGCCGGGCATAAACAGGATCAGGGGCTGCCCCGTACTGCCATAGGTTTTCTGCCCCATGCGCAGGATGTGTGGTTGCTTGTCCAGGATGACCAGAAAATCCTCGGCTGCCGAGGCGGTGTTGTGTCCGGTCAGTATGACAGTAGGCAGCACGATCTTATCTTTCCGGGCAACGTTATTGTTTTGTGGCTCGGATTCAAACTCGTACCAGACGTCGCCATTGAAATAATCCAGTGATTTCTGCGCCCATTCGTCTGAAGGCGGCGCATCCTGCTGCGCCACCCAGAACCCCCAGGCCTTATAGGCGGCGCGGTGTTCGCGGGTCATGCTTTTCGAATAATACAGCTCTTTATCGTGAGTGAGGTACTTGGCGATCTCCAGGCCGATGTCCGTACTGCCACCCCCATTGTAGCGGAGGTCGATGACCAGGGCCTTGGCCTGCTTCAGCTCGGGGAGTTTTTGTACAAAAAGGGTGTCGATCTTAGGGTTGTCAAAGGAGTTGAGCGCCACATAGGCGATGCCGTTCCCCATTTCCGAATAGTCCAGCAGTTGCCGTTGGGGGAAAGGGGGGTGGATGTCATCCTGGTTAAGCGCGCGGGTAAGGTGGAAAGTGCGCTCTTCCTCCTCCGGGGTTTTGATTTTAATATCAATACTTTGCCCCCGGAAGCCCTTGAGCAGGCTGCGAATGCCCTTATCCCAAAGAATGTACTCGGTGGATGAGGAAATGTAGGGAATCACCTCCTTTTCCAAATAAGCCTTCGTGGGCATCCCATTCACCTCAATGACCTCACTGCCAATTGGGATCTCCTCTTTTTTCGGCGCATTGACATGGGTGACGATAGCCTTTCCACCGATGTTTTCCAGGAAGATGCGGTAGTCGCCGAAGCTGTTCTGATAGAGCAGCGAATCAATGCGCTGGGGTAAGTAGATATTGGTGTGGCCGTCCTTCAGCAGGGCGCAGAAGGCCATGAGCTTGCGGTAGTATTCGTAGTCATTTTCCGTGGCCAGCACCTGCGGGATAAAAGCCTGGTAGGCGCTGTCCCAGTCGAGATCCGGCACCTGATCAAAAAAGGCGAAGTTGTAGTTCACCTCCTGCCAGAATTTTGACAGGCCGTAGAGCTTGTCCGCGTCAGAAATGGTGTTTTCCCGTTGTGCCGTTAGGGAGCAGGCAAAAAGAACCAGAAGAAAGGCAGTGATGCAATTCCTTTTCATTTTTTTGAATTTTGTGATGAAAGTTTCTGGTTCCAAAGATTCACTTTTTTCTCTTTAGATGCTTATTAAAAATATTCGCTATGGCCTACTTCGTCCAGCCCCAGGGTGTTGATCACGGCGTACAGGCGCTCCCGGAGGAGGTTGCGGAGGGCGGTCTTTAGGTAGTTTTGAAGCATGTGGATTGGTGGTTCGGTGTTGCGGTATTGCGGTGTTGCGGTGCCATCGATCCTGGCCCTGAGCCATTCCCCCTTTAGGCCAGGGGGCAGGCTCAGGGCCAGGATCGATTTTTTTTTAAATTTGACTCCTTGGCCTCCGGATATCTCAACGCCTTGACCCCTCGACGTCCGGACGTTCTGACTCTCCAACGTTCCAACGTTCCAACGTTCCAACGTTCCAACGTTCTGACGTTCTGACGTTCCAACGTTCATTCCCTCCGCAGCGCCTCCACTGGGTCAGCCAGCGCCGCCCGCAGCGCCTGCAGGCCAACCGTCAGCAGGGCGATGGCCATGGCAATGCCCCCGGCAATGGCAAAAACCTCCCAGCCTGGGGAAATGCGATAGGCAAAGCCCTGCAGCCAGCGGTTCATGGCCCACCACGACAGGGGGATGGCGATCAGGAGTGCGAGGAGGACCAGCCTCAGAAAATCGCTGGCCAGCAATTGTACGATATGGGCGGCCGTAGCCCCCATCACCTTGCGGATGCCGATCTCCTTGGTGCGTTGCTGCGCCACATGCGCCACCAGGCCGAACAGGCCCAGGCAGGCGATAAGCACCGCCAGGCCGGCAAACAGGGCAAAGGCCCTGCCCAATGTCATTTCAGCCCTATACAGCCTTTCGTAACTGGCATCCAGGAAACTATAGCGCAGCGGCACATCCGGCTCGAAGCGCTTCCAGCTTTCTTTCACGTGCTCGATGGCAGCCGCCGGGTTGCCCTTTGCCAGCCGTACGCTGATGTAGTCTTTAAAAACAAAACCCTTGAAGTACTGCAGCGCCAGGGGCTTCACCTCCTGATGGAAAGACTCCAGATGGAAGTCCTCCACCACGCCCAGTACTTTCAGCTTTTCTTCATCTTCAGCGCCCTTGTTCTTGATGAGGTAGGCGCCTGTGGGCTCTTTCAGCCCCAGCAGCCGTACCGCCTGCTCGTTCAGCAGCAGGCCCGAGGAATCGGAGGCGATCTCTCTGTCGAACCCCCTGCCTGCCTTTAATTCCATGCCCAGGGTTTCCAGGTGGGAGTCATCCACCTGGTACCAGTTGATGCCGTAGGAATCCTCCGCCCCTTCCCGGCGGAAGTCGCGCATCTGATAGCGCGGCAGAGCAGGTATGCCATTGGAAAAACTGGCGTTGAGCACCCCCGGATGGCGGCGCAGCTCTTCCTTGAACGCTTCCATGCGCTCGTCGATCTCCCGGTCGTTCTCGATGACCATCACATTTTCCTTCTGAAAGCCCAGCTTTTTATTCTGAATAAAAGACAATTGCTTTTGCACCACCAGCGTACCTGCCAGCAGGCCGATGGATAACACAAATTGCATCACCACCAGGCCGTTTCGGATGCCGAGATCCCGGTAGCCGCCCTGCTTTTTGCCCTTCAGCACTTCCGCCGGCCGGAAGTAGGAGATGTATAGGGCGGGATAAGCCCCGGAGAGAAAACCGGCTACCAGCAGCAGGATAAAAGAACTCACCAGTAAGCTACTGAGGTCAAAATGGCGGGTGAAGGGCAAAGGCAAAAAGTACTGGGCCAGCAAGGCCCGCAGGCCTTCCAGTATGCTGAGTGCCAGCAATAGAGCCAGCCCCACCGAAAGGAAGGATTCCATCAGGAACTGGCCCGCCAGCATCCGGCGGCTGGCGCCCAATACCTTTTTGACGCCTACTTCGGCAGCCCGCCGGAAGGACTGGGCCGTATACAGGTTGATGTAATTAACGCAGGCGATCAGCAGGATAAAAAGAGCCACCAGGCCTAGAATTCGAACGTAGGCCAGGCTGCCGTTGGGCTGCATTTCGCGTAGAAAACTGGATTTTAGGTGTATGTCTCTCAGGGCTTGTAAACGGAAGGCCATTTGGTTGGCGCCGCTCAGAAAAACTTCGGGTTCCAAGCTTAGAGCCGGCAGTACGCGTGCGCG
>CAYVVK010000561.1:0-4695 GCA_964454855.1 uncultured Phaeodactylibacter sp.
TATCAGCCGGAACAGCCGGAGGTTCGGAAAGCGGTGCGTACTGGCTTTCCAGCCACCGGACGAAAAGATTGGGAACCGGGCTCGTAGAGGCAATCGCCAGCCATAGAAAAGCAGCAGCCAGCAGGTATCGGCCGGCCCGCCTGCGCCCATAGTACAGAAAAACCCCTCCGGCCAGCGAAACCAGCCAGAACAGCGGAACAGGCATGATGAGTTGAGAGAGGAAAGACTGCACGGTTTATGGGTGCGTTTTTCAGGCTGTATGTGCTTGTTGCCAGTGCTTTAGAAATTAATTAATTGACAGGCAATTAGTGCCATAATAGCCTGATAAGCTATTGGTTGTTGCAACGGCCGGCCAGCCTTCTAAGGCTGGACAAAGTCGGAAGTCGGAAAGATCATGGGCTCTCACAACCGCCTGGCATTCAAAAGCGTCCAACCTTAGACGGGTAGCCCAACGGCCAGCTGCATACTGCCTTAGCTGCCCACTGCCTTACCGCCGGCAACCAGCTTGCCATTATCCAGCAGTTCACTGAGCCGTTCCAGCACTTCGGGCGGAAAATAAGCATGATCCGGTTTGTTGCGCCGCTGGATCTTGTGCCTTTCGATGAACTGCATGCAGGCTTCATCTTCCTCCAGGCCAGCGAACCCGAGTATCTCGAGGATAGTTTCCCGAGGATGCGCTACAAAATCCTCGTAGCGCACTCTAAGATAATCCGGCCGGCATTCGCCGATCTCTTTTTCGGTGAGTTCTACCGTTTTCCTGAGTTGCAGGGCGGTGATCAGCACCGGGTCGTCCCGATGTGCTTCCACCCAGTTCTTTTCTTCTTCGGTGTAAGGGCCCTGCCACCACAACTGGTTCATTCCTCTTTCCTTCCAGAAGCTGACCTTCAGGAAGGAACTGATGGTAGGGATCAGGTCCCGGGTGATGTGCACGAAGCAGGCGTCGGGAAAGAGGCTCATCATATACTTCAGGCGCGACGGCCCGGTAATTTTCATGCCCAGCCGCTGGCGCCCCTGTTTGCGCACCATCTTGCGGAAATAAGCACGGATAAAGGCCTGCCGCTCCGGGCTCGCCTCTTCACCGAGCAGGAATCCACGGGAGAAATCCACCTCTGGGCCGGAGAGGTATTCCCACATCTCGTAATTCTCCCCCGGCTTAAAGAGGAACTTATTGAGTACAGAAACTTTGTTCAGTTCCTTTTTCTGCCCCAGTGCCCGCCACAATTTATTATCGAAAAGGTGCCGGATGTAATTGATGTGGGGCGTTTTCGGAAAACGCTCCTGATAGTTGGAAGGAAAGGCCAGGCTGTTATGGCGAAAGATGACGCTGGATATGATGGTCGTGCCGGATCTTCCCGTTCCGAAAATAATTACCGGCCGTTTCAATTCTTTCATGCTATTCATTTGTGTAAAGCGGAATGAGTTAGTTGCCATTTTATTTGGGAACGGCAATGACCCGTTCCTTATAGCGGTAGAACACCACGGAATCATCGCCGATATTTTTATCGAGGGTCATGCCGGCAGCGACCTTATTCCGGTCACCCACCTTTATTCCCGGGATGGTCGCGCTGTTGATGCCGAACAGGTTGTCTTCGCCCACGCTGGTAAAACCCGAAAAGCAGACGTTGGGGCTGATGAAGTTGTACCTGCCCACGGAAGTATCGTGGCCCATGCTGGCGCGCGCGTTCAGAAGGGTGAAATCTCCGATCTTCACATTGGGCCCCACATTCACAGAGGGGGCGATCACCACCCCTGCCCCGATCTGGGCCGATTCGGAAACGTAGGCGGCAGGATGGATGAAAGTGAGAAACCGGCCTCCTGCCTCCAGAAATCGCTCAATGATCGGCCGGCGGTACCTGATATTGGCAATGCCTATGATGTATCGGCAGTCGCGGCGGATCTCGTGTGCTTTGATGCTCCCCAGAAAGGGGCCGGAAAACCGATACCTGGAGTAAGCTTCGGGGTCATCGTCCAGAAAACCGGCGACTTCCAGTTCCTGATTCCCGGAACTGCGCTGTGCGTATCTGATGTATTCGTCAATTTCGGCGGCATGGCCGCCGGCGCCTATCAGTATTACTTTGGTCATGTATGTATTAGATAACTTTTATCGGAGGGGGGCGGAACTGTATGCCGGTCAGCGCGCCGTATATCCTCCATCCACAAAAAGATTGGTGCCTGTGATCCAGCGGGCGGCATCCGACAGCAGGAAGACACAGGCGTTGGCCACATCCTCCGCCTCCCCCAGGCCCAGGGGGTGGTAACTGCTGATGCGTTCCAGTGAGGCTTCGTCCTGGCTGTACACTGCATTTTCCGACATAGGGGTTTTCACCACTCCCGGCGATACACAGTTGATGCGCACTTTCTTTGCCGCCAGTTCCTGGGCAAGAGATCGCGAGCCCGCCAGCAGTGCCCCCTTAGTCATTCCATACAGCGCTTTTCCGGATTCGCCTACTGCTGCCATCACCGATGTGATGAAAACAATACTGGCTCCGCCCTCAGGAATAAAAGCCTTCTTCGTAGCCAGCCGGCTGAGGTGGATGGCGCCGTGGACATTGACCCTGAAAAACTCATCCATCTTCTCGGGAGTGATCATGCGCAGGGGCAGAGTGGTGGAAATTCCGGCGGAATGAATGATGCCGTGTATCTTTCCCCACTTCTCGCGGATCTTTCCCACCACGGCCTCCACCTGATCGTAATCGGTAAGGCCCACGGAATAACTCAGGTGCAGCTCCCGGTTTTCCATCTGGCCCAGCGTCTCTTCCAGCCGGCTTTCATTGCGGCCCATGATCGCCACGGCGGCGCCCATGCGGCTGCAGCTGATGGCGCATTGCCGCCCGATCCCGGAAGAAGCCCCGGTGACGAGGATGTGCTTGCCCGTCAGGTGAAAAGGAGTCTCCGCCCGGCTCATATCTCCACTAATGGGCTGACCTGACAATCGGTGAAATTCAGTACCGCACTGGCCCAGGACATGCCCACGCCAAAACCCCCCAGCAGCAATTTTTTCTTTTTACCGGGAAGCGCCGACTTTAGTTCGGAAACAATAGTCAGGGGAATGGAAACGGAAGAGGTATTACCGAATTTCTCAATACTGGTAGGTACTTTCTCTGTATCCAGCTTCATTTTTTTGGCCAGGTAGTTGTTCATGAAGCGGTTGGCCTGGTGGAAGACGAAATAGTCAATATCCTCTTTTTCCACCCCTCCGTGCTTCATGATGCCTTTGAGGTCTTTCGGTATCTCACGGAGGACGAAGTTGAATACATCGGCGCCATTCATGTAGCCGTGTTCCTCGGTGCGGATATTGCCGTATTCGTCAACGACTCTTTCCCGGACGGTCTCCGCCGAGCTGGGATTGCGATATCCTCCGGCGTCGATCTTGATGAGCGACTCCCGGGAGCCGTCGGAGTTCAGGGAGAAGAAGCTGTCGCCGAACTTCCCGTCTCGTTCCACAAGGGCGGCCACTCCGCCGTCGCCAAAGAGAAAGGCCACTTTGCGGTCTTTTGCCGAATAGGCGCGCGAGCGCGTCTCTCCATCGAGCAGCAGTGCCTTTCTGAAACTTCCCTGTTGCATAAAGGAGAATACGGTAGACAGGCCGTAGACGAAGCCGGAACAGCCGAGGTTCAGGTCAAATGCGGCCGTACTCTTGGAAAGGCCAAGGCGGTCCTGTAAAATGACCGAAGTAGCAGGCATTCGGTAATCCGGAGTCTGAGAGACAAAGACCAGCAGATCGATCTCCGAACGGTCCACCTCCAGGTCGTTAAGCAGCCGTTCGGCGGCGGCAAAGCAAAGGTCGGAGGCACAGGTGCCTTCCTCTGCAAAGCGCCTTTGCTTGATGCCGGTTTTCTCCACGATCTCTTTTACGTCTTCGGCCGGGAAATGAGCAGTGTACTCGTAGTTGTTGATCACGTTTTTGGGAACGGCCCCGGCGATTGCGGAAATGCCGATGCCATTAAATTTCAATAATGCCATGGGTAGAGCTATTGTAAGATGATACGGGGGGGAGCTCCCCCTTAAAAAAGGGTGCGGCAGGATAGAGAAGCAGTTTATTCTGCTGCGTGTTTCATCACTGCATTCAGCAAGTCTTCTACGGTCTTCAGCTCACTGAATTCCGACTCTTCGATCACGACGCCGTATTCATCATCCATCATGGCGATCAGGGATAGTTGCCCAAGGGAATCCCACTCGTCGTAATCGCGAAAGTTATCGCTCAGCTGAATGTCTCTGTCTTCGATCTCCAGCACCTCTTTCAGGGATTCAATAAATTCTTCTTTCATTGTAAAGGTTTTTGACATAGATTAAATTTATACTTTTTCTTCCTCAACTTGTAAGGGAACCCTTGATTTATTTTCACTTCCTTTAAACTCTTCCATGGTGGCGCAATGGGCGGCGCTGATGCCTTCTTTGGCCACCACCATTTTCACGGTGAGGAAAAGGATTCTGAGGTCCAGCAGGAAAGAGAACTTATCGACGTACTCTACATCGTATTCGAACTTTTCCTCCCAGGACAGGGCATTTCTGCCATTCACCTGTGCCCAGCCGGTGATGCCGGGTGTCACTTCATGGCGGCGTAATTGCCATTCGCTGTAGCGCGGAAGGTATTTGACCAGCAGCGGCCGCGGGCCGATCAGGCTCATGTCTCCCCTCAGTACGTTGAACAACTGCGGAAGTTCGTCAATGCGCGTCTTGCGGAAAAATCGGCCC
>CAYVVK010000562.1:0-2450 GCA_964454855.1 uncultured Phaeodactylibacter sp.
CTTGCAGATTCAGCCTATGATGCCTATTCTTGAATTGTTGTGTATAAAGATTAGCCAGGCTCACGGGCAGGCAGGCGGTCCAAAATGGCCCGCTCGAAAAATCCCTGCCGGCCTGTGGCACAGCAGGCGGGCTGTTCATCCCTGCCTGCCGTGATGAAGGCGAGCTTTAGCACGGCTAGTGGTCAGTTAATCCTGTCCAAAAAAAACAAAAGGCCATACTTTGTCCGGAGGCCTGGCTCTCCGTCTCATTATAATGGGATCAAAGCAGAAAATGGCCTATTTTTGCATCCTCCACAACACTGAGGGGGCTCTGTGGGTTAATTAACTTGTGATGGCAAATACGACTATGACGAAAGACAGTACCAATACGATCAGCAGCTACGAGCATGTAGAGGAAAAAGACTTCATCGAGGTGATCGGCGCCCGCGAGCACAACCTCAAAAGCCTGGACCTGCACATTCCCCGGAACAAGCTGGTGGTCATTACCGGCATCAGCGGAAGCGGAAAATCCTCCCTGGCCTTCGACACCATTTACGCCGAGGGGCAGCGCCGCTATATGGAAACCTTCACGGCCTACGCCCGGCAATTTATTGGTGAGATGGAACGCCCGGATGTGGAGAAGATCACCGGCCTGAGCCCGGTCATTTCCATCGAGCAGAAAACCACGGGGCGCAACCCCCGCTCCACGGTCGGCACCATCACTGAGGTTTACGATTTCCTGCGCCTGCTCTTTGCGCGCATCGGCGAGGCCTATTCCTACGAGACAGGCAAAAAGATGGTGCGCTATACCGAAGAGCAGATGAAAGAGGCCATTACAGAACAGTACGAAGGCCGTAAGATCCTGTTGCTCTCCCCGCTTGTAAGGGGCCGCAAGGGCCACTACCGGGAGCTCTTCGAACAGGTGCGCAAGCAGGGCTATACCAAGGTGCGCGTCGACGGCGAAGTGCTGGACATCACCCCCGGCATGAAGGCCGACCGCTACAAGGTACACGACATCGAGGTGGTCATCGACCGGATCAAGGTGTCTTCCGAGCGCGCCAACCGCCTGAACACTTCCCTGCAAACCGCCCTCAAAATGGGTAACGGCCTGCTCTTCATCATGGACAACGACACGCAGGAAGCGCGGGCTTTCAGCAAACACCTCATGGACCCCGAATCGGGCATTTCCTACGAGGAGCCTTCTCCGAATTCCTTTTCCTTCAACTCCCCCTACGGCGCCTGCCCCAACTGCAATGGCCTGGGCCAGGTCAACCGCGTGGACCTCGAAAAGGTCATTCCCGACTACAGTAAAAGCATCAACGAAGTGGGCATCGCTCCGCTGGGCGAAGTGCGCAGTAATATGACCTTCAAACAACTGCGGGCCATTGCCAAAAAGTACAAGTTCACCTTCGCCACGCCTATCGGGGAAATTCCTCAGAAGGCGCTGGACACCATATTATACGGTGGCGATGAGAACCTGTCGGTAAAAGCCAGCAACAGCAGCGACTTCTCCTATAACCTGGCCTACGACGGCCTGTTTAACATGCTCATGCGCTGGTATGAGGATACCAGCTCCGAAAAGATCCGGCGCTGGGCGGAAGAGTTCATGTCTATCGATACCTGCCCCGAATGCAACGGCTATCGCCTGAAAAAAGAATCCCTGCACTTCAAAGTCAATGAAAAACACATCGGCGAGCTGGCGGAAATGGACCTCACCCTGCTCACGGAATGGATGCGGTCGGTAGACGAGCACCTCAGCGAGCGCCAGCAGCTGATCGCCCGGGATATCCTCAAGGAGATCCGCCTGCGCCTGGGCTTCCTGCTGCACGTCGGCCTGGACTACCTCTCGCTCAACCGCCCTTCCCGCACGCTCTCCGGCGGCGAATCGCAGCGCATACGCCTGGCCACGCAGATCGGCTCCCAACTGACGGGCATCACCTACATCCTGGATGAGCCCAGCATCGGCCTGCACCAGCGCGACAACCAGAAACTGATCGAAGCCCTGCGGGAACTGACCGATATTGGCAATACCGTTTTGGTCGTGGAACACGATAAAGACATCATGCTCGCTTCCGACTACGTCATCGACCTGGGGCCGGGCGCCGGCAAACACGGCGGTGAACTGGTGGGAGAAGGGCGCCCGGAGGAGTTCATCAAATTGAGCACCCTCACTGCGGATTACCTCAACGCCAAAAGGAAGATCGAGATCCCCGAAAAACGCCGCTCCGGAACGGGCAAGTTCCTGGAGGTCTTCGGCGCAAGCGGCAACAACCTGAAAGAGATCCAGGTCAGGATCCCCCTGGGCGTTTTCTGCTGCGTGACCGGCGTGTCGGGAAGTGGAAAATCCACCCTGATCAACGAAACGGTGTATCCCATCCTGCGCCAGCATTTCTACAAGAGCCTCAAAAACCCCATGCCCTATGAAAAGCTGGAAGGGCTGGATAATGTGGACAAGGTGATCGAGATCGACC
>CAYVVK010000562.1:2460-3210 GCA_964454855.1 uncultured Phaeodactylibacter sp.
ATCGACCAGTCGCCAATCGGGCGTACGCCCCGTTCTAACCCCGCGACCTATACCGGCGTATTCACCGATATCCGAAAGATATTCGCCGAGCTGCCGGAGTCTAAAATCCGAGGGTACAAGCCCGGGCGATTTTCCTTCAACGTGAAAGGAGGGCGCTGTGAAGTTTGCGGCGGTTCCGGAATGCGGGTCATAGAGATGAACTTTCTGCCCGATGTGAATGTAGAATGCGAGAACTGCCTGGGGCGCCGCTACAACCGCGAGACGCTGGAGGTCCTCTATAAAGGCAAGTCCATCAGCGATGTGCTGGACATGACGGTCAGCGAGGCCGTGGAGTTCTTCCAGCCTATTCCCAATATTTACCGCAAGCTCAAAACCCTGAATGAAGTGGGCCTGGGCTATATCACCCTCGGGCAGCAGGCCACCACCCTGTCCGGTGGCGAGGCACAGCGTGTGAAACTATCAGAAGAACTGGCCAAACGCGATACCGGCAATACGCTCTACATCCTCGATGAGCCTACTACCGGCCTGCATTTCGAAGACATCCGCCACCTGCTGCACGTGCTCAATAAGCTGGTGGACAAAGGCAATACGGTCATCGTCATAGAACACAATATGGACGTGATCAAGGTAGCTGACTACATCATCGATATGGGCCCGGAAGGCGGGCACCGGGGCGGAAGCATCGTCTGTGCCGGCAGTCCCGAGGAAGTGGCGGCGCTGAACAAGGCTGAGACGTGCATCATGTGCGGG
>CAYVVK010000562.1:3220-4689 GCA_964454855.1 uncultured Phaeodactylibacter sp.
CGAGGAAGTGGCGGCGGTGGAAGGCAGCTATACGGGGCAGTTTCTCAAGGAGGAGCTGTAGGCCGGCACGCCAAAGCAGATTTTGAGAGCTACAAACAAACTTTCAGTCCGACAATTCTTTTTATATTTGGAGAAAGCCAGTACTGCTCATCACCAATCGCCTTTAGAAACCTATGAGGAAGTGGATCAATACAGCCTTCAAGTGGTACTACAAACAGCGGTATAAGAGGATCCGGCACTTTATGGAGCACCCCCATGAGGTGCAGTGGGCCCTGCTGCAGAATCTTTTGCAGGCCACCAAACATACCGAATGGGGCAAACGGCACGATTACCGGAGCATCCGCAAACCCGAGCAATTCGCCGAAAGGGTGCCTGTACATGATTATGAGGCGCTTAAACCTTACATCCGCCGGATGATGTACGGCGAAAAAGATGTGCTCTGGAGTGGCCAGGTGCGCTGGTTTTCCAAGTCTTCGGGCACGACCAGCGACCGCAGTAAGTTCATACCCGTGACCAGCCAGAATTTCAAAAAATGCCACGCTCGCGGCAGCTGGGATACCCTCTCTCTTTTCTATCACAACCGCCCCGATGCCCGCCAGTTTGAGGCAAAGAGCATCTTCATGGGAGGCAGCCTGACTCGCTTTGAGCCGTATCCCCGGACGACCATAGGCGATGTTTCCGCCATCATGACCTACAACCTCCCTGTCGTTGCCCGGCCCTTTTTCTTTCCCGACATCAAAACGGCCTTGCTTGCCGACTGGGAGGAAAAACTGGAGCGCCTGGCCCAGGCCGGCGCCCATGAGCCCGATGTCGTCATGATCGGAGGCGTGCCGACCTGGACGGTGGTGCTGCTGCGCCGCATTCTGGAAATTACCGGCAAAAACCATATGCTGGAAGTGTGGCCCAATTTTCAGGGCTATATGCACGGCGGCGTCAGCTTTACGCCTTACCGCAAACAGTTTGAGACTTTTTTCCCTTCAGGGGATATCAGCTATCAGGAGATCTACAATGCTTCCGAGGGCTACTTCGCTTCCCAGGACGATTTTTCCCGCGATGACATGCTACTGCTGCTCAATAACGGCATTTACTACGAGTTCCTCCCCATGGAAGAGTGGCACAAGGAACAGCCTACGGCCATCCCGCTTTCCGAGGTGCAGCCAGGTAAAAATTACGCCCTGGTGATCTCCACCAATTCGGGCCTGTGGCGCTACACGCCGGGAGATACCGTCACCTTCACCTCCATCGCCCCCTACCGGATCAAGGTCACCGGCCGCACCAAGCAGTTCGTCAATGCCTTCGGCGAAGAGGTCATGGTGGAAAATACCGACCAGGCCCTGGCGCAAACCTGCCTGGAAACCGGCGCCATCGTCACGGAATATACCGCCGCGCCCATATACTTCAAAAACTCAGGAAAAGGAGGCCACGAATGGCTGGTGGAATTCGAAAAATACCCGCCCAACCTCAAGGAG
>CAYVVK010000563.1:0-4658 GCA_964454855.1 uncultured Phaeodactylibacter sp.
GCCTACAGACCTGTGGGTGCCTGCCACCGAGCGCGTCGCACCGCAGGAGGCCTGGCAAACTTCTCTGGGCGCTACCTTCCTGATCGATGAGCACAAGGGCATTGGCCTTACCCTGGAGGGCTATTACAAAAAAATGAATAGCCTGATCGCTTTCAAAGAGGGCGCCTCTTTCTTCACTACCGGTGTTGGATGGGAAGATAAAGTGGAAGGCGGGGGCCAGGGCGAATCCACGGGCCTGGAGTTCCTGCTACGGAAAAACAAGGGGCGCACCACCGGCTGGCTGGCCTATACTCTGTCCAGGTCCACCCGGCAGTTCGAAAGGCTGAACGGGGGGCGGCCTTTCCCTTACCGCTTCGACCGCCGGCACAGCCTCTCATTCGTCCTAAATCACGATTTTTCAGAACGGTCGGGCTTTTCCATTGTCTGGGTATACGATACCGGCAACGCCATTACGCTGGCTACTCAGAAGAATACGCTTTACACTCTAAGCACCGATCAGTCGTTCAACCTCTGGTACGGCTACGCCGAAGCGCACCTCTACAATGGCCGCAACAATTACCGGATGCCGGACTACCACCGGCTGGATTTTGTTTTCCACCTGCACAAACCCAGGAAGAATGGCATCCGTACCTGGACGCTGGGCCTGTACAACACCTACTCCCGCCTCAACCCCTACTTCCTCTTTTACGACAGGGATGAGCAGGGAGAGCCCGGCCTCTACCAGTTCAGCCTTTTTCCGGTGGTTCCTATCGTGAGCTGGGGTTTCAAATTCTGAAAATTTAAAATTTAATACTCCTTTGTTACTTAGGAAAGCCGCACCGGCCTGCTCGCCAGGCGAGACGCCCAGCCTCGCACTTCACCTTTTCGTGTACCTTGGTGTCTTCGTGCCTTGGTGGCAAATACCTACGAGCCGCCAGGCGAGCGTACTCGCATCTTGGTGGCAAAAAAAAGGGCGCCGGCTATCGCACGGCGCCTCCCAAAACCCGTCTGATTGATATATGCTGCACCGCTAAGGGCGGCATATACCCGGACGGAGGTGAGGCCGGTAGCATCCGGCCCACCACGTCCTGGGTGCAAAATAAAATACTATGTACGTTTTTGATATGCGGAGGGCGGAATGCCTATTTCCCGGGTGAAGATGCGGCTGAAGTAAGAAGGCGAGGTGAAGCCTGTCTCATAGGCCACTTCCGAAACGGACAGTCCCGTGTTTGCCAGCAGGGCCTCGGCTCTTTGCAGGCGCATCGACCGCAGCAGGGAAACAGCGCTCTTGCCGGTCAGCTGCTGCAGCTTGCGGTTGAGGCTGGAATAACTGACGCCCAGTTCCCGGCAAAGATCCTCTACGGTATAGTGCGCATCGCCGAGCTTTTGCTCCATCACTTCCAGCACCTGCGCCAGAAAGCGGGGCGGCGCCTGCCCGCGCCCGGATGCTCCGGGTTGTTTGCTGAGGCTGTCGTGCCTGGCTTCCTTTTGAAAAGAAGGCCGGTACAAAATGACGAACTGTGGGGCAGTTTGGCTGGCGGTCTGGTCTTGCGGTGTCATGTCTTCCGTGTTTTTCCTCTTCATTTAGGCGGGAAGAGAAAGGTTACCCGGAAGGAAGGTTTTTGGGTGGGTGAGGTGTTGCGGCCGAAATACCGTAAAACCTCAACACCGCAATACCAATACACCAAATAAACCAATACACCTTACACCATCACACCACAATACCGCAACACCATTTTCTACGACTTCGTCTGCACCTTCACCCGGTCGGCCGTATCGAGGCCGTCCACCACTTCCACATTGATGCCGTCTGACAGGCCGAGTTTGACCTCCCGCTTTTCGTACTGCCGTTCGCCGGCCTGTATTTCCACGAAGGTGGTATCCTCTTCAAAGAGGACGTCCCGTTCCTTGATGGCGATGACCTGCTGGCGGCGCTCCAGGATGATGTCGGCATTGGCGCTGTAGCCTGCACGCAGGAAGGTCTCCTTAGTGGGTTTGACCGCGGCGCGTACTTCAAACTTGACGGTGCCCTCTTCCTCTTCGCCTTTGGGAGATATGAATTCCAGGGTAGCCCCGAAGGTTTTCCTTTCAATGGCCCCAACAGTAAGTTCCATAGGCATGCCTTCACGCAGCTTGCCCACGTCGGATTCGTCCACTTTGCCTTCGAAGATCAGCTCGTTCATATCGGCTACGATGGCGATGCTGGTGCCCTCGTTGAAGTTATTGCGTTCGATGACGGAGGAGCCTTCTTCCACGGGAAGGTCGAGCACCATGCCGTTGAGGGTGGAGGTGACGATGTTGGCCACCTGTTTGGAATTGCGGCTGGCGCCCTCGCGCAGCAGCTGCAGGTTGTTGATGGCGGCCTGCAGTTCCTGTTCGCGGATGTCTACCTCCGTTTCGAACTGCCTGATGCTGTTCTGCGTGGCGATCCTGGTGTTTTCCAGGGCAGCTTCCGCCAGCTCGCGGTTCATTTGAAAGCGCTGGTATTCCTGCTCGGAGATCACGCCCTCTTCGAAAAGCTGGCGCTGGCGTTCTTCTTCCCGCCTGGCGTTCTCAAAATTGACGCGGGCCTCCTCCACATCCAGCTGCTGGCGGTTGAGCTCGCGCTGGCGTTGCAGCTCTCGTTTAGCCTCCTGTAGGCGCAGGCGCGCCAGTTCTACATTCGACTGGGCGGTGTTGATATTCACCTCGCTGGGCACCAGCTTAATGCGGGCCAGTTGCTGGCCCTTCTTCACAAGCTGGCCGGCTTCGACGAAGAGCTCGTCCACCACGCCGGAGACCTGCGGTTTTACATGCACTTCCTTGCGGGGGCGGATGGTGCCGGTAGCCACGGTTTTCTTGACAATATCGGTCATCACCGGCTGTTCCGTTTCGAAGTTTTCCGGCGACCGTTTGTTCTGGTTATAAAAATAGATGCTCAGGCCAATGGTGGCGATAAGTAAGAATGCACCTAGCCCGATGAGGCAACCTTTGTTCATGATCTTTTATTTTTTACCTTTTGTATTAGGTGTGACGGTTTTTAGGTTTTCCGGTAATACGGCCGTGGCGTACCTGTGGAGGCCAATCAGTCCTATTAAAGGTATGCAATGAGGCAACCGTAATACCACAACACCGCAATACCATCATACCAAATCTTTATCTTTATTCATCTTTCAACGCTTCCACCGGATTGACCCGCGCCGCCTGCATAGCGGGGATGAGCCCCGCCACAGTGCCGGCCACGATCAATAGTATGATAGCGCCTGCGCCAACCGCCAGGTTGACTTCCGGGTTGTAGAAATTGTCGGGTTCCAGGTTGTTGGCCATCATGAGGTAGTTGATGCCTCCGATGACGAAGGTGCCGGCGATCAGGCCCAGGTAGCCCGAAAGCGAGGTGATCAGGATGGATTCCGACAGTACCATATTGATGATGGAACGGGGCGGGGCACCCAATGCTTTGCGGATGCCGATCTCCTTAGTCCGCTCCTTAACGGTGATGAGCATGATGTTGCTCACGCCCACGATGCCGGCCAGCAGGGTGCCGATGCCGACAAACCAGAGGAAAGCATTGATGCCTCCGAAAAGGGTAACGATACTCTGATACTCGGCCTCCAGGTTGAAGCCACCGACGCCCTGGGGGTCGTCCGGTGCTACATTATGGCGTTTCTTCAGCAGGCCCTGCACCCGGGGTTCGATCTCGCTAACCAGCACATTGGGAGCAGCTGAGCAAACGAAGTAGTCCACTCGTTCTCCGGTGCCGAAGGTGCGGTACATGGCGGTAAGCGGAATGACGATGGCCTCCAGGTCACTCTCCGTCCAGGGTTTGACCTGCATGGGCCCGAAGGTGCCCACTACCCGGAACTCTACCCCCTGAATGCGTATATATTTTCCAATGCAATCTTCTTCCCCAAAGAGCACCTCGGCGGTGCGCTTTCCCAGGACGGCTACCTTACGGCTGTCGCGAATGTCGTAGTCATTGATATAACGGCCGCTGTGCAATTGCAGGGCTTCAATGCGGATCATATCCTGTAGTTCGCCGCGTATCTCATAGCGGTCGCTGAGGCCCTGATAGCTGACGGGGATGTTTTGGAGCTCCAGGCGCGGAGCGATGAACTGCACCTCCGGAATATTCTGTTTGATGGCCTCTATGTCGGAGAGGCGGAACTGAGGCCGGCGCCCCGGCTGAAAGCCCTTGTAGGGTTGAGTGGTTGGCATGGGCCAGGTGTACATGACATTCTTGGCGCGGTCGCCAAAACCGCGGAACACCCCATTGCGCAGGCCGGCGCCCATACCCAGCACGAATACGAGCATGAAAATGCCCCAGAAAACGCCCAGGGCGGTGAGGCCCGTGCGCAATTTGTGCTTTCGGATGGTGCCCAGGATCTCCTGCCAGGTGTCGCGGTCTATGATGCTCATGTTGTATGCTTTATTATTCACCTCGCATGGCGACAATCGGGTTCACCCGGGCGGCCTGCAGGGCCGGCATCAGCCCGGCCAGTGCGCCGGCGGCTACCAGCACGACGGTGGCGGCAATGCCCACGCCGAGGTCCACCCGCGGATGGCGGAAGTATTCCACCGCCATGGATTCCATCAGGCTGATGGCGCCCACTCCCGCCAGCAGGCCCAGATAACCGGCCACCGCCGTCCCGCTGGTATCGCCCTCGCCGACGGTGGATGTAGTACCAACGCAGACAATACTT
>CAYVVK010000564.1:0-353 GCA_964454855.1 uncultured Phaeodactylibacter sp.
AAAACTCACCCGGTAGTCGCTCCCGTTGGCTCCACCGGTAAGGGATTGGGCGCCGGCCCGGGGCGGGCCCAGGCCCGCCAGGCAGAACAGTATCAAACATAGTCTTGAAAGTAGAGGGAATGCACTTTTCATGGCAAAAGGGTTTGATGTGTTTGGAAATCGGGCTTAATGCCGGCTAGGGAGGAAAGGTTACCCTCCATTTTGGAAAATTTCCCCGGCCAGGCCTTCCCTACAAAGATCAGAAGGCCTGGCCTCCGGAGTAAGCGTGAAAATGCCCGTTTTGATATTCGGGTGTAAACAGCCGGGGAAAGGCAGTGAGGCTACCCACCGGCGCACCCCCCGGGAAAACCCCT
>CAYVVK010000564.1:363-4657 GCA_964454855.1 uncultured Phaeodactylibacter sp.
GGAATTCAGCCCCGGCCATTTTCACCTTAGGCCAACAGGCTGTACCTTAGGGCCTGTTTAACCACCTAAAATCCATACTTATGGCCATCGACAAACAGCCGGCACCTCAAAACTTCTTATTGGAAAAATCTCAGGCTCAGGAACTCGAACACAGCTGGATGCGCTGCCCTTCCGGAAAGATCCCGGGCCTGTTCTCCGCCTGTTGCGCTAATGGCGCTGGCCAGTACGAAACCCACCGGGCCATCGCCTATTCCATGCCCACCAAAGAACTGCAAGGGGTCAGCAGGAAGAATGGCCAGGATAGTGCGGCCAATTCGAGCGTGGGCACCTACGAGTTTTCCAATCCCTGCCCGCCCATCTGCGGTGGGGGCAACGGCAGTTGACCAGTATGGATTTCCGGCTCCTCTTCCTCTCCCGCTCGACCACGCTGAGCAGCCTCCTGCTGGCGCTCCTGGCCTGGTATTTTCTCCACAGAGCAAACCGGGAGCAATTCAGGTTGAGCGTACTTATTTTTATTGCGGCGGGAGTGGAAGTAGCTGCCTTGGCCCTTTCCGTTTACAAGATCAATAACCTTCCGCTATTGCATGTGTACACGGTAGTGGAGTTCATCCTGCTGGCGGGCATCTTTAAAAGGCCGCTCGCAGGAGTCATTCCCGCCCTTTACTTCCGGCTGCTGTATGGGGCCTTTGCCCTCTATGCGCTGCTGCACATCCTCCTGCCTGGCAGGAGCTGGTACGAGCACAACGCCTGGCCCCGGGCCATAGAGGCGATCACCCTGATCCTGCTGGTGTTGCTCTTTTTCTACAACACCCTGAAAGAGCTGAATTTCCGGCACCTGGAAAGCGCCCCTCTTTTTTGGATCAGCACCGGCCTGCTGTTCTATTTTTCCTCGAGTTTTTTTATCTTTATTTCCAGCAATTATGTACTTGGAGAAAATGAGCTGGCCGTAATGCTTTGGGCCATCCACATGATCTTCACTATAGTCAGGAATGTCTTCTTCGGCATTGCCCTCTGGGTAAGGCCGAGGAAAGCGAAGAGATAGCCCGGCCCTTCTTTCCCACAAATAAACCATCACAAGCCACCGTACCCGTACACTAACCAACAGAAGATTCATGGATGAGCTATCCAGAATATTGATCTTTGGCATTCTTGCGATGTCTACATTGGCGGTTGCCATTGTGATCTTCTTTGTCATCTACCAGCGGAGGTTGCTGGCGCAGCAGGAGCAGATAAATGAGGTGGAATCCAGATAATCGCCGAGCAGTTGTTCATCAGCGTACGCACCGTAGAAGGGCACCGGAAGAACCTGCTGGAGAAAACGGGTTCGCGCAATACGGCCGGCCTGATGCTCTGTGCCCTCCGGAACGGGTGGGTGAGCTGAGTGTCACCACTTTCCTCGTTCCTCAAAAACCTAATCAGAATGTGCCGCAAGACCTGCCTTTTCCTGATACTGACCACTACCGGCCTGGCTTTCGGTTGCCAGCCTAGCAGTTCTGAAGACAGCCGGGCGGCTGCAGAACTTACCGAATGGCAGGCCGATTCTGCCCGCGCCCGCCTGCTGGCCAGCACAGCAGATACGCTGATCAACGACTCCCTGGCCCTGAAGCAGTACCGGGAAGCCATAGCCATACTGGGAAAGCTGCTGGAGACGCAACAGGACTCGGCGCTTAGGGTATTGTCTTTCAAAGCGCAGCGGATGGTGGGAAACCGCCTGGCCAGCCTGGGCCAGACAGAGCGCAGCGCCACCCTCTTCGACTCCCTATTCCCACTGGTAAGCCGGGAATTGGGGCGCCGACACCAGGAATTTGAGTTCTTCCTGATCGATTTCAGTACCGTCTTTTACAAAGGAGGAAGCTCAACCCAGCAAGGCATCGACCGCTATCAGTCTTGGCTGGAGGAGTTCCAGAAATCAGAACCCGTCAACACTAAGCTTGTTTCCCTCTGCCATCAGATCATCGGCACCTTACTCCACAAACAGTTCAGATACGCCGCGTCTCTTCCGTATCTAGAAAAAGCGCTTTCCCTTTTCCCGCCTCTGGTAAGCAGCCGAAACGACTCCATCGTGCTTTCCGACCTGTATAACGACCTGGGGGTTTGCTATGCCGTGGAGGAAAGCCTTTACCAAGGAGTCCACTATTTCCAGAAGGCGCTGGCTCTGAGGCAGAAGCTCTTTACCAAAGCCCACCATAGCCTGGCCGGCAGTTATACCAACCTGGGGGTGGCATACGGCGAACTTGGGGAATACCAGCGCTCGCTGGAGCATTACCAGCGCTCGCTGGAAGTGAATCGACACCTCGGAAAAGAATATAACCGCAGCACCTCTCAGTTGTACGTCAATATTGCCGACGGATATTACAAGATCAGGAATTATGACCAGTCTTTGAAGTACCAGCGCCAGGCAGTGGCCATTGACCGCTATAACAAAGATAGCATCAGGCTGGCCTTTTCCCTGCAGGGCCTGGCCACTACGCTAAATGATATCGGCCAGTACGAGCAGGCGCTGGCCATCCTTCAGGAAGCACTGGCCATCAGCCGACAGTATTTCGGAGCAACTCACAGCCGTACCATTGGAGCACTGAGCACCATAGCAGATGTATATTCCGCTCAAAACAACCGTTTGCAGGCCCTGGAGTACGGACATATGGCCGCCGCGGCTTTCGGGCCAGATACCCTCGATGAGAATTACGCTGCTACGATCAGCGACCTGGGGGTGGACTACTTTTTGCAGGGCGGATTCGAGAAGGCATTGCATTACCATAAAAGGGCGCTGAAGATAAAACGAGAAATTTTCAGCCCTTCGCATCCTGAGCTCTTGCTATCTCTGATCCTTGCCGGGCAATCCTTGTCGCATCAGGGCCGGTATGAACAGGCAGAAGAGTATTTCAAGGCCGCTCTTATACCCCTTATCCCCGATTCTCTGAGCAAAGGGGTTGCAAAGAAAGTCACCCCTGCCCTTATCAGCAAAAGCCCGAGCCAGTACTTACTCCTGAAGGCATTACACTATCGGGCGGAGAATTCGCTGTTCGCCTTTCGAAAAGAGCCCAGCCCGGCAAGGCTGGAAAAGGCCAGGAAGAGCTTTAAACAAATGGATACCGTCCGGGACATGGTAAAAACGGCCTTTAGCGGACAACTGGCAACAAGTTTTCTCCTCGAAGGCCTGGAGCCCGCTTATGCCAGCGCCCTGCAACTTATGTTCGAAGCCCAAGCACTGTTCGGCACCGGTACTGAACTGCTGGCTGAAGGCTTTTACTATATGGAAAAGAACAGGGCCAACCTGATAGCCGACAACCGGCAGGCGGCCTATGCCAAACGTGCGGCCGGCATTCCGAAAGCTGTAATTGATGAAGAGAGGAACCTCGCCAACCGCCTGGCCTACTATGAAAAGCAAGGACTGGAAATTTCCGGGGCAAGCTCCGATGGGCACTTATTGTCCTATCAGGACAGTGTATTCCACTACCAACGAAAGGCCGAGGCTTTCCGCCGGCGCCTGCGGCAGGATTATCCCAAATACTATCAGATACGTTATGGCCTGCAGGTGGCTTCAGTGGCCAATGTGCAGGAATACCTGCCCGATCATCAAACAGCACTGCTGGAGTTCGCTATCGGGGAAGATTACTCAGCCGTGATCGCCATTTATAAAGACAGCCTCCTCTACCATTACAACCCGAAGGACACCCTGGCACTGCCCCGGGTCGACAGCCTGCGCCACCTGCTGTCTGCTGTGCCCGGCCAGGGGGCAAAGCCGGATGCAGAACTCCGCCGGGAGCAGGCCAGGATGGATCGCCTCTCGCACCTGCTGTACCGCCAGCTAATGGAGCCCGTCCTGGCACAAATACCGGACGCCCGCCAGCTTATCCTCATTCCCAACGGCAAATTGGGGTATCTGCCCTTTGAACTACTTCTCACCGCAGCAGCAGCCCCGGGCAATTTCCGAGAGGCTCCTTACCTGCTTAAAAAATACGATATCCACTATGAGTATTCCGCCACTCTGCTGCTGCAGGACAGAACCCCCATTACTGCCCCCCGGCGAACATTTCTCGGCCTGGCGCCTGAATTTCCAGACAGGGGCAAGGACATAGTTTCGAACAGGCTCGACAGTAGTTTTCTGCGTAGTACTTTCCCGGGCTTGCCCGCCGAGCCCGCGCACCTGCGTTACAATACGAATGAGGTGAAGGCCATCGCCCGGCAGCTGGGCGGTTTCAGCGCCACCGGCGGGCAGGCGTCCAGGCAATTCTTTCAGGAGGAAGGGGGCAACTACCGCATCCTGCACCTGGCCACTCATGCCTTCGTCAAT
>CAYVVK010000565.1:0-4653 GCA_964454855.1 uncultured Phaeodactylibacter sp.
GCAAGCTTTTAGCCTTTTGTTTGTCTGTAAGGTAAATGTGTATAAAGATTAGCGAAGCTTCGGCGCAGGCAGGCACGAAGGTTTAAGTGGTTGACGCCTCCGCTTTACTTTTGTAGCCACGAAGGCACGAAGGGCACGAAGCCTGTTATATTGCCCTTTCGGCTCGCCGCCGAAGGCTATGGGCGACGGAGGCAGGGCGCTCCATTTGTGGCGTTGATGGATACATGGGGGCATTCGCCCCGTGTACCGGCCAGGCTCTGTAAGGGCTGTACGGGCGTCTCGTAGGGCCAACATAATCAATGAGAAACCATACGGCAGCGGAAAAATTTTTTCAAAAAAGATCCGGAGGGCGGTAACGTTTTCTGTGGCGGGTTTATAAAGAATAAAACACCTCCCGCCTGTGGAAGGAAGAGTGGTTAGGAGCCGCTTCTGCCCCCTGGCGCCATAGCTCCTTCGCCCATATGGGCTTCGGCGCTCGCGGAAAGGGGGGAGGAAGCGGCGGAAAAAAAAGAACCAGAGCAGAGTAACGTTTTCCGCGGCGGGTTGATAAAGAAGAAAAACACCTCAAACCCAGGGAAGGAAGAGCGGTGAGAAGCCGCTCCCTTCCGATTATAATCCTATGACGCGGCGCCCGGCGCGTATACCGGGCCAAATTATCCCAATCCCAGTTTTCCTTTCCCGGGATTTTAGCAACTACTTCTTTTTTTTCGGCTCGCCCGGCAAAAGGATGCCAGGGCGGCTACCCCAAAAAACCAGTTTTTGGCCTTCGGCGCCGCCACCTGCTTGGTGTAGGCGTTGGAAGGCCTTTTTTTTTGGAACGCGGGCTTCCAGGCCCGCGCTACAGCATACCGGAGGTATGCTACATCACAGCCATGCCGCAGAAAAAATCATCCTCCAGGCAGCGAAACCCCGGTTCAGGGCATCTTCCCTATAGTACGGTCAAGAAAATGAATCACATTTTCTTTCCGGTTGGCCGGGACGGCCATCCGACAATAGCATATGGAGCTGCCCTTTACTGCTCTTTCGGCACCCCGCCGAGTTAACACCTGAGTAGGGCAGCTCCATTTTTTTTGGCTTCTGCCCTAATTCCTAAACTCCAAATCCCAATCGGCTGATTTTTGATTTTTGGATCCAGGATTTCTGACGGAGGTTTCGCGTAAGAAAAACCAAGCTTTGCTTAAAGAAGCATATTTAGCCATCATAGTGGAGAGGTAAATATTACCGGAATCCACCCCCTAAATCCCCCGCCGGCGGGGGACACTGCGCTAACAGGCGTCTTCTGACTCCGGAATGCCGGGGTAAAGGCCAAAGGCTGGCCAAGCCTGCTAAAGCAGCATGTCAGAGCAGCATGTCAGAGCGGTATCCCCCGCCGGCGGGGGCGCAGGGGGTGGACAAATAAGGGCCCAGTGTAACTGCCAATCCACCTGGTTCCCTGATGAAGTTGTTTCCCCTTACGCGAAATGGCCGTCCGATTTCCCACTTCCCACTTCCCACTTCCGCCTTCCCACTTCCGATTTCCCACTTCCGATTTCCCACTTCCGGCTTCCCACTTCCGGCTTCCGCCTTCCCACTTGCCCAATCCCCAATCCCCAACCCCAGCCACCCTAAAGCCAATTCACCAGCGGCAGGTCCTGCCGGTGGGGGAGCAGCTCGTGCGTGGGGAATACCCGGAAGCCGTACTCATAGACGCCTGCGATGTGCGGGTCCACTTCACAGCTGTAGGTAGCGATGTTGCCGGCCACTTTTTGCAATTTCAGTTCCTGTTTGAACTGCAGTTCCAGTTCTTCCTCGTTGAGGCGTTTGAAGAATACGGCCTCCATGCCGATGTGCTCGGCTTCCAGGCCGTCGAGGTGTAGCTTGATGGAAGCCGTGAACGGCTGGCCCACTGGCAGGGGGTGGTTATCGGTATCGTAGATATCCGTATCCACCACTTCCAGCTTGTTCCAGGATTGTCGGACCCTGGCTTTCCAGGCGGCGATCTGGCTGGCGGTGCGGAACTTATCAACCTTAACGGCCCGGCCGCGCTTTTGCAGCTTGTAGTAGAAGCGCTCGTAGTAGTCGTCGAGCATTCGTTTCATGGTGAAGGTAGGCGCTACCTCGGCGATGGTGTGCTTGATATAGCTCACCCACTCCTGCGGGACGTCCTTTTCGTCGCGCTCATAGAAAGCGGGGATGATCTCGTGCTCCAGGGTATTGTAGATGGTCTCGGCGTCGAGCTCATTCTGCAGGCCCTGGTCTTCGTAGGTGCGTTCTTTCGGCAGGGCCCAGCCCGCATCGGGGCGGTAGCCTTCCGCCCACCAGCCGTCGAGCACGCTGAAGTTCATCACGCCGTTGAGGGCGGCTTTCATGCCGCTGGTGCCGGAAGCTTCCTTCGGGCGGGTGGGGGTGTTGAGCCAGATGTCGACGCCGCGCACCAGCAGCTTGGCCATTTCCATATTGTAGTTTTCCAGGAAGATGACCTTGCCGATGAATTCCGGGCGTTTGGAGATGTGGACGATGTGCTTGATGAGGTCCTGCCCGCCGCGGTCGGCCGGGTGGGCCTTGCCGGCAAAGAGGAAGATCACGGGGCGCCCCTCTTCGTTGACGATCTCGTCGAGGCGCTCCAGGTTGGTGAACAGCAGGTGCGCCCGCTTGTAGGTGGCGAAGCGTCGGGCGAAGCCGATGACCAGGGCATCGTCCTCAACGGCGTTGATGTGCTCGAAGATGTTGCGGGGGTTCTCGCCGCGGCGCCTGAGGTCTTCCTGCAGGGTGGCCCGCACGTAGTCGAGCAGGCGCTTTTTCTGTAAGCGGCGGATCTTCATGATCTCCTCCCCCGGCACTTCGTGGATCTTGCGCCAGTAGTCTTTGTTCGACTGGTCCTTGAGGAATTCCTTGCCGAATACCTTTTGGTAGAGTTCGTTCCACTCATGGGCGATCCAGGTAGGGTAGTGCACGCTGTTGGTCACATAGCCGAGGTGCAGCTCCTCCGGGTTGTAGCCGGGGTAGAGCACATTGAACATCTTCTGGGATACCGTGCCGTGCAGCTCGCTCACGCCATTGACCTCCTGCGACAGGCGGATGGCCAGGTGGCTCATGGAGAAGAGCTCGTTGTGGTTGTCGGGGTTGATCTTGCCGAGGGCCACGAAGCGTTCCCAGGGGATGCCCAGGTCTTCGGCATAGCCGTAGAGGTATTGCCGCAGCAGGTCTTCGTGGAAATAGTCGTGCCCGGCGGGTACCGGCGTATGGGTGGTGAAGAGGCTGGTGGCGCGCACTACTTCCAGGGCCTCGTCGAAGGTGAGCTGCTGCTCCTGGACGTAGTCTCTGAGGCGTTCCACATTGAGGAAAGCGGCATGCCCTTCGTTGCAGTGGTAGATGTCGGCGTCGATGCCCAGGGCTTTCAGGGCGCGGGTGCCGCCGATGCCGAGGAGGATCTCCTGGCGCAGGCGGTGTTCGTTATCGCCGCCGTATAGCTGGTGGGTGAGGCTGCGGTCCTCCCAGTTGTTCTCGTCGATATCGGTATCGAGCAGGTAGAGGGAGATGCGGCCTACCTTGAGTTCCCACACCTTGGCAAAGACCATACGGCCACGCAGGCCGACGCTGACCTTCAGCCACTCGCCGCTGTCGTCGCGCACGGGATGCAGCGGCAGCTTGGTGAATTTCTGGGCCGGGAAATTGTTGATCTGGTCGCCGTGCAGCGAGATGGCCTGCTGGAAATAGCCGTAGCGGTAGAGCAGGCCCACGGCCAGCAGGCGGGAGTTGTTGTCGCTGGCCTCTTTGAGGTAGTCACCCGCCAGCACGCCCAGGCCGCCGGAGTAGAGGCGCACCGAGATGTGCAGGCCGTACTCCATGCTGAAATAGGCGATCTGCGGGGAATCGGCCTTTGGTTTTTCCGCAAGGTAGGCCCGGAACCGCTTGTCCACCGAACGCAGGCGCTCCATGAAGGCCTCGTCGGCCACCAGCTTTTTTGCCTTTTCCACGCTGATGTTGTCGAGTAGGGCTATGGGGTTATAGTCGTAGTCTTTCCACTTGGCCGGTTCTATAGAGCGAAACAGCTCGGTAGCATCCTTATTCCAGGACCACCAGAGGTTGTTGGCCAGCTCGCGCAGCGGCGCCAGCTCCTCGGGCAGCTTCGATTCGATGAAGATGCGCTTGAGCTTTACCTGATTGTCTTTTAATTGTCCGATCATAATGATGACATTTGTTTTTTATAGAATGGTAAAATTAGGATTATTTCGGCGCGCCTGGTAGGGATTAATGTAAAAATTACACGAAGGGGGGCGGACGTTGGAACGTCGGAACGTCAGAACGTCAGAACGTTGGAACGTTGGAACGTTGGAACGTCAGAACGTCAGAACGTTGGAACGTTGGAACGTTAGAACGTCAGAACGTCAGAACGTCAGAACGTCAGAACGTTGAGGCGTCCATTCAACTATTTTTTTCGAAAAGGCTTTATATTTAAGTACCTGTAACCCAACCCGCGCCCCCCGGCCCTTCCCGCCTACGCCCTACAGGCTTCGGACGGGCGGAGAAAGGGGGAGAAGCCAGCCCGCGAAAAACTGATAAACCGGAAAACCGGAAAACTGTGGCTTTGCCAGATGCCAGAAATCAGATGTCAGATGTCAGATGCCACCGCAAAACCCTCCGCCCGCCGAAGCCTTCTTCGACAGCCGTAGC
>CAYVVK010000566.1:0-4647 GCA_964454855.1 uncultured Phaeodactylibacter sp.
TGCAGTGGGCGGTAGGCAGTTTGCAGTTTGCAGTTTGCAGTGGGCGGTAGGCAGTTTGCAGTTTGCAGTTTGCAGTGGGCGGTAGGCAGTGGGCGGTAGGCAGTGGGCGGTAGGCAGTGGGCGGTGGGCGGTGGGCGGTTTGCCTTTGGGTTAATTGCTGCCCGCATCTCTTAGTATATTCTTAGCAGCTGCCAGGAAATGTCTGGCATTTGAGACCACCGACTCTGCTTCTGAGAGAGAGATTTCCAGACCAATTGAAGGCTTTCATTGGCTCTGTCTTGAAGCCATTTGATCTCCATTTCCATAAATGACAATTCCTTCTGAATGGATATTCTGGTGCAATGGGCTGTTAACTGAATCAAAGCGCCTGCGGGAAGTGAATATCAGGTTGACCAATTCGCCGTAGTCCAGCATGATATCTACTACCCATTCCGCCCATTTAGGGTATTCGTGGAAGGGATCGATAGCCTCTTCTTTTAATACCGCAAGCACATCGATATCGGAATCCGCCGACGCATCTCCTCTGGCCTGTGAACCAAATAGAACAACACGATCCAACTGATCCTTGTAACGGCTGTAAAGTTCCTGTTGCAGGTGGCGGAGGATCTCCCCGACCGAAGGGCGCAGATCGGAGCCGGAGCGGGATAAATCTGTCATTACATCCTTTTTTTTTACCAAATGTAAGGTTTTTCTTTTTCTTAAGGGCGTAAACCCAGCATTTCAAGTTTTGCGGGAAGAAGCACTTTTCAGGCATTCATCCATTTGGTAGTATAAAAATTAAATCGAGAAGAGGCTTGACAAGTTCCCTGATTCGGCACTCCTGAAAAAAATTTTCCCTGCCATTGAAACATTGACAATGCGGGTATCGTAAGAAGAACCATCCCCCCTGCTGTTACGGCATTCAAGCTTGAACCTCAAACCCAACATGCGCTTATGAAAAACTTCCAATTCGACGGCAAAGCCCGCAACTACTTCTTCGTCGGCATTGCTGCTTTTTTGATTACCGGGCTGACGGCCGGCATTGCGCTTCCCTGGGCCGTCACTATGATTCAGCGCTGGAAAACCAGCCACACCCTCGTAGAAGGCCGGCGGCTCAGGTTCTACGGCAGCGGGGGGGGAGCTGTTCGGCAAATACATTGTCTGGTGGTTCCTTACGGTAATCACCCTGGGCCTTTACTCCTTCGCCATCTTTCCACGATTCACCAAATGGATAGTGGAGCGGACGGACTTCGCCTAGAAATACGAAGGACGAAGGCAGCTAATCCTTCACGTCATTAAACAACTTACTATGAGTAAAACAACCACTCCCAACGGCGCCGCTACCGGCGCCGGCGCCTTTTTGGCACAGCTGTTTCCCGGCTTCGAAGCCGATTCCAATTTCGGCGAAGAGCAATCCCGTAAGGTGGGAGGCGACCCTCGCGTGCTGGAGAACTTCCTGTTCATGTTCTACGACCAGGACAATGCCACCGCGGCCCTGCGCCAGGAGATCTATCAGCTCGGCCGGGAAAATGAACGCCACCGCGGCGCCATTGCTCAACACCAGGACAGGGTGGAAGGCATGCGGGAAACCGCTCAGAACTACATCAACGAACGCGACCGGCTGGTGGCCGAACGCCAGGACGGCATCGCCACCCGTAAAGTGGAGACCCGCCGTATCCGCGGAGGAGATTATACCCTGCTGGGCACCGACGCCCACCCCGCCAACCGCCTGGCGTACTGGATCGCTGCGATCATCCTCATCCTGCTGACCGGCTACCTCATCAGTTTCTACGCTTCTGTCATCTACAATGCCTTTCTGCTTGACCCTGTGCAGCTGGCGATGCGGCAGGCTGATCAAAGCATCGTCTCTACAGTGACCATCACCAACGTAAGAGCCTTCCCGGAGGTGTTTCGGGAATATGGCGTACTGGGGGTGCTGTTTCTCCTAACCGGTACTTTTATGTTCATCACCCTGGGCTTCCTGGTATACTGGTTCAGCCACTCCCGGCGCAGTATCTGGCAGTATGCCCTTTATATTTTTACTTTCCTGTTCGATGCTTTTCTGGCTTATGAGATCGTCGAGAAGATCCACACATCCGAAGCTATCGTCAATGAGGTGGAACCCTGGTCTTTTCGCATGGCCTTCCAGCAGATGGAATTTTACATCATCCTCTGCGCCGGCTTTGGCATTTACATCGCCTGGGGGCTTTTGCTCAAATACGTGCTGGAGGAGTTCTACAAGATACTGCCGGCCCTGGCAGGTATCCGCAGAAGAAAAGCGGAGATCGCCCGCCTGGAACAGGAAGTCAGGGAAACGAAAGAAACCTTCGGCCAGAAGATCAGCCAGCTGAACAGTGAGGTCGGCGAAGTGGAACAACGGGAGATTGGCTTTTTCCGACACGCCATCGAGCAGAACGAAAGCCGCATCAATTCTCTCCGGGAAAAACTGCGCAATCACCTGAAGAACAACGGTACGAACGCCCAGAGCCTGCGCGTGCACGTCACCTCCTTTCTTACCGGCTGGTGTAAGAGCGTGCGCGCTCAACAGCCTGACAAAGAAGCAGAAGCACTGGTAGGGCAATGCCACAGTGTAGTCGACAACTTTTACCAAACCATCGGACTAAATTAATCAGCTATGAGAACAGTACTACTGATCAGCACTCTTCTGCTTTTGGGAATGGCCATCCTGCCTTCCTGTGGAGACGGCGCCCGGCAACAAGCGGCTACCAGTATGGAACCCATCAATGTCGTTATCGTGCTCGACCTGTCGAACCGCCTGGTAAAAACACCCGGCCAGGCAGAGAAAGACAAACAGGCCATTAATGCCTTCCTGGAACTCTTCGAAGCCAAGCAGAAACGGCAGGCCTACATTGGTTCGAATGACCAGCTGCGCATCGTCATTGCCCCACAGCCGGATGTACCTACTTCCACGAACGACAGCCTGCGAATCGATATGAACGATATGAAACGGCCAAACCGAAACATGCCCTCCATCGGCCGCCCCCGCTTTGTTAAAGAGCGCGAACGCTTCTCAAGAAATGTCGACAGGATATACCGGGAGGCCCTGCAGAACCCTTTTACCGGTGCTGACCTGTACACCTTTTTCTGTACAGAACTGCGCTCTAATTTTGGGGTTACCGAAGGAAAAACCAAGGTGATCGTTCTGACCGATGGTTATCTGCAGTTCGACAGGCAGTACCTGGCCGGCCGGCCGGAATGCACTTACATGCGCCGGCTGGACCGGATGCGGGAGGAAAAAGATGACTGGAAAGCCTATTTCGAAAGCAGAGAACTGGCGCTATGCCCCTGCCAGAACGCTAATTTTTCCGGCATGGAAGTCATGATGCTGGAAACAGCGCCTCTCTTCAAAGGCTCCTCGGTCTACGAATTCCCAATGATTGAACATTACTGGATGACGTGGTTCAATGCCATGGGAGTCCCGGCACAAATAGAACCGCACGACAATATGGTCAGCGGCATCCGGGATAAGGCCAAGGCCTTTTTGGAAAGGTAAAAGAAAAAATATGAAAGGTAAAAGGTAAAAAGAACCCCGCGCGGGCCTGGCCGAATCCTAAATGGAATTGATTTAAACATTCAGGATTTAGGATGTGGCGCAATAAGCAAAGGTTGCAGGGGACGAAGCTCAGGGCCTGTACTCTGCTCAATATAGAGAAGCAGGCAGGCATGTCTCGGCCCCTAGTGCAGTCGGCAGTAAACCCCGGTACGGGCCCGTATCGGCAGTTGACAGTTTGCCCATACGGGTTTCGCTGTGCGCTCAACAGTCGAAATAATCAACGGGTTATCAATCTATTATAACACCAACTACCTGTCAATTAATTAACTCTCAAAGCACTAGGCAGCAGGGCGAAGCAGCCGGAAGCAGAGCGCCCCAAGGCCTAATCCCTAAAACCCAAAACTAAAACCATGCAAGTCTACCTCGACTCCTACGGCGCCTTTCTCGGCGTCCGCAACGGCATGTTCTACGTCAAGCCGCGCCATGGCGAAGGGCAGGCTTTGCCTCTGCGCAAGGTAAACGCCATTTTCCTCTGCCAGGGGGTGCGGGTGAGCACCGACGCGCTGGAGCTGGCCATCCGCGCCGGCATCCCCGTGCTGCTCATCGACCGCATCGGGCGGCCGCTGGGGCAGGTATGGAGCGGGCAGTTCGGCTCCATCGCCACCATCCGCAAGCACCAGGCCTTGTTCTCGCTTAGCCTGGCCGGGCTGCACTATGTAGCCGGCATTCTGAAACGGCGGGCGGAAAGCCAGGTGAAAACGCTGAAGGCCCTGCAGGAAAAATATCAGGCGCCGGAAAAAGAGTGGGCCAGGGGTATCGCCATCATAAACGGCATCATTAACAGGCACGTCCAGGTTAAGGACATGGAAGACAAAGAAGCCCTCAAGCAAAGCCTGCGCGGCTGGGAAGGCACCGCCACGCGGCACTACTTCCAGCTGCTGGCATCGCTCATGCCGGAGCGCTACGCCTTCAGCGGCCGCAGCAAACGGCCGGCCTACGACTCCTTCAACGCCTTGCTCAACTACCTCTACGGCATGCTTTACCCTATGGTGGAACTCGCCCAGATGAAGGCCGGCCTGGATCCCTACACCGGCATCCTGCACGCCGATGAGTACAAGCGCCCCACGCTGGTACTCATCGGCATGCAGGATGCC